>JASGDR010000648.1:0-3313 GCA_047607095.1 Caulobacter sp. | reverse complement strand
GTCTTCCGCTTCCATGTCCACGCGACGGCGGCCGACCTGGCCGCGAACGCCGCTCCGGCGCGGACGGCCGCGGCCGACGGCCCCGCCGCCCAGGTGCTGGTGGTCGACGACGTCGACGCCAACCGCGAGCTGGTGCGGGCCATGCTGCAGGCCGTCGGCCACAAGGTGATCGGCGCCGCCGGCGGCGCCGAGGCGGTGCTGCTGGCCTCCGACCGTCCGTTCGACCTGATCCTGATGGACCTGCAGATGCCGGGCATGGACGGCTTCGCCGCGGCCCGGGCCATCCGGGGTCCGATCGGCGCCAACCGCCTGACCCCGATCATCGCCTTGAGCGCCGACGTCCTGCCCGAACATGTCGGGGCCACGGCGGCGGCGGGCATGAACGGCCACATCGGCAAGCCGATCTCGGCCGCGGAGCTGATAGGCGCGGTCGAGCGCTGGTCGGGCGTGCGGCTGGAAGCGGCCGAACCGGCGCTGGTCGAGGCCTGAGCGCGCCCCTCGCACGCAAACGAAAACGCCGCCCCCGAAACCGGAGGCGGCGCTTGCTTCTACGATGCGGCGAACCGCGTCAGGGCTCCGAAGCCCCGGTGTCGCCCTCGTCGGTGAGGTTGAACTCGTACCAGACGCCGTTGAGGACGCCGAAGGCCAGGGCGAGGCCGAGGCCGAGGACCCAGGTGAAGTACCACATGCTCGATCTCTCCTCTCAGTACATGGCCGGGTCGGTCTTGAGAGCCGCGCTGTTCGTGCGGCCCCAGAGCACCCGGTAGACATAGGCCGTGTAGGCCAGCACCACCGGCAGCAGCACCACCACCACGACCAGCATCGTGAACAGGGTCGAGTGGCTGGACGAGGCGTTCCACACCAGGAAGCTGGAATGGGCGTCGACGGTGCTGGGCAGGATGAACGGGAACATCGACAGGCCGCTGGTGGCGATGATGCCGGCGGCCGAGGCCGAGGATCCGCCGAAGGCCAGGCCCTCCTGGCGCTTCAGCAGGCCGAAGGTGGCGAAGGCCGCGCCGACGAAGCCCAGGACCGGGGCGATGATCATCCACGGATAGCGGACGTAGTTGTCGAACCAGGCGCCCGGCGCCGCGACGGCCGTGGCGCGCAGCGGGTTGGACGGACCGGCCGGATCGACCACGCCCTCGACCCGGAAGCCGAGCTTGCTGGCCAGCAGGCCGCCGAGCGCGAACAGGACGATGCTGGCGACGCCCGCGATCAGGCCGAACTTGCGGGCGCGTTCGACGATCGGGCCCTTCTCGGCCTTCACCGAAAGCCAGGCCGCGCCGTGCAGCACCAGCATGCTGGTCGACAGCAGGCCGCAGACCAGGGTGAACGGCGTGAACAGTTCGAAGAACGAGCCGTGGTAGGTGCTGCGCAGGTCGGTGTCGAGCTTGATCGGGGCGCCTTGCAGCACGTTGCCGACGGCCACGCCGAACACCAGGGCCGGGACGAAGCCGCCGACGAACAGCGACCAGTCCCAGAACGAGCGCCACTTGGCCTCCGGCCGCTTGGACCGGTACTTGAAGCCGACGGGCCGCAGGATCAGCGCCGACAGCACCAGGAACATGGCCAGGTAGAAGCCCGAGAAGGTGGCGCCGTAGACCATCGGCCAGGCGGCGAAGATCGCCGCCCCGCCGGTGATGAACCACACCTGGTTGCCTTCCCAGGTGGCGCCGACGGTGTTGATCACCGTGCGGCGCTCGTCGTCGTTGCGGCCGACGAAGGGCAGCAGGGCGGCGACGCCCATGTCGAAGCCGTCGGTCAGGGCGAAGGCGATGAGCAGGATGCCCAGCAGACCCCACCAGATCAGGCGGAGCGTGGGGTAGTCGAGGGGGAGTTCCATGAGCGGGCCTCCTTTAGGCGACGGCTTCGGCGACGGGCGCGCCGGGCGTGGTGGTGGGGAAGGCTTCCTGTTCTGCGAACGGACCCTTCTTGATGGTCTTCAGGATCAGCCCGACCTCGACCACCGCCAGGGCGCCGTAGAACAGGGTGAAACCGACGATGGTGGCGATCAGCTGAGCGGGGCTCAGGCTGGAGGGGCTGAGGAAGGTGGGCAGAACCCCGTCCACGGCCCAGGGCTGACGGCCGACCTCGGCCAGGACCCAGCCCATTTCGGCGGCGATCCAGGGCAGGGGCAGGGCCAGCACCGCCAGGCGCAGGAACCACTTGGTGTGATGCTTGCGCAGGGTGACCAGCACGAAGGCCGTGGCGAACAGGGCGATCATCGCAAAGCCGATCCCGGCCATGATCCGGAAGCTCCAGAACGCGGTCGGCACGTGGGGCACGGTGTCCCAGGCGGTCTTGGCGATCAGTTCCTTGGACGCCGTGCGAGGGTCGTCGACATAGGGCTTGAGCAGCAGGGCGTAGCCCAGGTCGCGACGGTTCAGCTCGAAGACGCCGCGCGCCTCGACGTTCTTGGGATCGGCTTTCAGCTTCTCCAGGGCATCGTAGGCGACGATGCCGCGCTCGATGCGGTCCTCGGCCGTGGCGACCAGCTGGAAGATGCCCTCCACCGGCTTGTCGACGCTGCGCGTGGCGATCAGGCCCAGCACGTAGGGCACCTTGATCTCGGCGTGGGTCTTGCGGTCGGCCGCGCTCGGAATGCCGAAGGCGGTCAGGCCGGCGGGCGCCGGTTCGGTCTCCCACATGGCCTCGAGGGCCGCGAGCTTCATCTTCTGGTTGTCGGTGAGGGCGTAGCCGCTCTCGTCGCCGAGCACGACGACCGACAGGGCCGAAGCCAGGCCGAAGGCGGCGGCGACGGTCATCGACCGGCGGGCCACGCCCGTCCACTTGCCCTTCAGCAGGTAGAAGGCCGAGACGCCGAGCACGAAGACGGCGGCGATGGTGTAGCCGGCGCTGACGGTGTGCACGAACTTGGCCTGGGCGACGGGGTTGAAGATCACCGCCTTGAAGTCGGTCACCTCCATCCGCATCGTGTCGGGATTGAAGGCCGCGCCGACCGGGTTCTGCATCCAGCCGTTGGCGATCAGGATCCAGAGGGCCGACAGGTTGGTGCCCAACGCCACCAGGAAGGTGACGAAGAGGTGGGTGACGGGCTTCAGCTTGTCCCAGCCGAAGAACATCAGGCCCACGAAGGTGGCTTCGAGGAAGAAGGCCATCAGGCCTTCGATGGCCAGCGGGGCGCCGAAGATGTCGCCCACATAGTGCGAGTAGTACGACCAGTTCATGCCGAACTGGAATTCCATGGTGACGCCGGTGGCGACGCCCAGGACGAAGTTGATGCCGAACAGCGTGGCCCAGAATTTGGTGACCGTGCGCCAGATCGGGCGCTTGGTCATGACGTAGACCG
>JASGDR010000647.1:0-4028 GCA_047607095.1 Caulobacter sp. | reverse complement strand
CTGGGCCAGTTCCTGGCCGGTATAGCCGGAACTGAGCAGGATCGGCAGCTCGGGTCGCTCGGCCGACAGGATGGCGGCCAGATCCACGCCGCTCTTGTCGCCGGGCATCATCACGTCGGTGACCAGCAGGCCCAGCTCCGGATGGGCGCGGGCCACGACCAGGGCCTCGTCGGCGTCGCCGGCCCGGCGCACGTGGTGGCCGAGCTCCGTCAGCATGGCCTCGACCAGGTCGCCGACCTCGGCGTCGTCCTCGGCCAGCAGCACCTCGACGCCGGGGCGCGGGGCGGGGGCGGCGACCGGGGCGTCCTGCAGGATCGCGCCCTCATGGCTGGCCGGCAGCAGCATCGACACCGTCGCGCCCTTGCCCGGCTTGGAGACGATCTCGACCTCGCCGCCGCTCTGGCGCACGAAGCCGTAGACCTGCGACAGCCCCAGGCCCGTGCCCTTGCCCGAGGCCTTGGTGGTGAAGAACGGCTCGAAGGCGCGGGCGATGGTGTCGGCGTCCATTCCGGCGCCCTCGTCGCGCACCGAGACGCGCAGATAGGCGCCGGGCTTCAGATCGCCGCGGGGCTTGGCCAGGGTTTCGGGGCCGGATTCGACGACGATGGTCCCGCCGGGCGGGCTGGCGTCGCGGGCGTTGACGACCAGGTTGAGCAGGGCCGCCTCGAACTGGCCGGAGTCGATCAGGGCCGTGCGGGTGCCCGAGCCCAGGCTAAGCTTCAGCGGCAGCACCTCGCCCACGGCCCGGCGCAACAGGGCCTCGCTCTCGGCGATCACCCGATCGACCCGGCAGACCTGGGGATTGAGCGGCTGGCGGCGGGCGAAGGCCAAAAGGTGCTGGGTCAGCTTTTCGCCGCGTCGGGCGGCCGACAGGGCCGCGTCGATCATCTTTTCGCGCCGGCGGGCGTCGTCCGGGTGGCGCTGCACGACGTCCAGCGCGCCGATCACCACGGTCAGCAGGTTGTTGAAGTCGTGGGCCACGCCCCCGGTCAGCTGGCCGATGGCCTCCAGCTTCTGCGACTGGTTGAGGGCGGCCTGGGCCAGGTCGCGCTCGGCGACCGCGGCGTCGACCTTGTCGGCCAGCAGCTCGTTCAGGCCGGTCAGCTTGGCCTCGGCCTCCTTGGCCTCGGTGACGTCGAAGGCGATGCCGATGAAGCCGGCGAAGGCGCCGCCGGGGGCGTAGCGAGGCTGCGAGAACGATTTCAGCCAGCGCCATTCGCCGTCGAGGCGGCGGTAGCGGGCCTCCAGGCTGAACGGCTTGCGCGAGGTCTCGCCGGTGAGCTGCGACTTCAGGATGCCCGGCAGGTCCTCGGGATGGATGCGGGTGCGCCAGTCGAGCGTCAGGGCGGCGGCGTAGTCGGCGCCGGCGAAGTCGACATAGGCGGCGTTGACGAAGTCGCGCGCGCCGCCCTGGCCGGTGATCCACATCAGGGCCGGTGCGCTGTCGGCCAGGGCGCGGAAGCGGGCTTCGCTCTCGCGCAGGCCTTCCTCGGCCTGGCGGCGCTTGGTGACGTCGAAGTTGACGCCCAGAACGCGCACGGCCCGACCGGCGGAGTCGCGCTCGATCTGGCCGCGGCCGTGAACCCAGCGCTCGCCCTCCTGGCTATCGATCAAGCGGTACTCGACCTCGTAGATCGGCCCGTTCTTGACGGCCTGGCGGATCTGCTCGCGCACCCTGGAGCGGTCGTCGGGATGGACGGCGGCGGCGACGTCGTCGAAGCTCAGCGGGCCGTCCAGCGGCAGGCGCAGGTTGCGGCGGGCGGCGATAGACAGGTGCAGGCCGCCGCCGGCCACGTCCCACTCCCACGGACCCACCCCGGCCGCCGCCTGGGTGACGTCGAGCCTGGCCTCGGCCTCGAGTTGGCGCCGGCGCGCCTCGGCCAGGTGCGCGACCGCCTCGCGCAGGCCGTGGGCCACCGCCGTCGTGGCCGCCGCCGAGATCAGGTAGAGCACCAGCGAGGCCGTCTCGGCGTCGCTCAGGGCCTCGCCGTAGCGGCCGCCCCACAGCCACCAGCCCAGCACGCCGCCGCAGACGATCGGCACGACGCCCCAGCGCCAGCCGGCGTAGAGGGTGACCAGCACCATGGCCGGGAAAAAGGCCTGGGTGGCGCCGATAGACTGGTCCGGACCCAGCAGCGCGAACCGCATGCCCAGAGCCGTGAGAGTCGCCACCGCGGCCGCGGCCGCCGCGCGCCAGAGGGGCGGGGGAACCTCGGGTATCAGCCAGGCGCTTAGCAGGGCGGACGTCGAACGGCGTGGCTTCGACGTCGGGGATGGCGGATCATTCTTGTTCATTCTTGCTCCGCGCTGAGAAGCGGGCTTGCCATGAGCATGGACACGCTTACCTAGGACACGCAACACGGGAGATCATGAATGGCGACCGCTCCGAACATCGGCATCTCGGCCAAGCAACGCGCTGACATCGCGCAGGGACTGAACAAGGTTCTGGCCGACAGCTATGCGCTCTATCTGAAGACGCATGGCTATCACTGGAATGTTCGCGGTCCGTATTTCCAGTCGCTGCACATCCTGCTGGAAGGCCAATACAACGAAGAATGGGCCGCCCTGGACCTGATCGCCGAACGCATCCGCGCGCTGGGCGAGCTGGCGCCGCAGGGCTACGGCGCCTTCGGCAACCTCTCCAGCATCAAGGACGGCGACGGCGAGAAGGACTGGGAGTCCATGATCAAGGAACTCCTGGCCGACAACGAGACGGTGATCGCCACCCTGCGCGCGGCGATCGACGCGCCGGACGAGGCGGGCGACGAGGCCACTGTGGATCTCTACACCCAGCGCCTGGCGGCCCATGAAAAGCATGCCTGGATGCTGCGCTCGACCCTGAGCAAGTAGTCCGAACGTCCCGGCGTGCCGTCTCCCCGACGACAACCGGAGTTTAGGGCGGGCCTGAAGGCCGCCGCGGCGCTGATCGCCGTCGGCGGCCTTTCTGCGTGCGCCACGGCCTATCACCTGCCGCGCCAGCACGGCCGGGCGGCGGGGGTGGCCGGCGAGGCCGGAGCGCTGTCGGACGCGGGGCTGGCCCGTTATGTCGCCGACATGGACCCGGCCATGCTGGCCCTGGCCCGCCGCCACGACCCGCGCCCGCACAGGGACTACTGGGGGCGGGTGAAGGGCTGGGAGGTGATCGAGATCGCCACCATCCCGACCCTGGGCGACACGGTCCCAGGCTTCGACGACGCCCGCCGCATCAACGCCTACCGCCTGCCCGCGCCGCTGCCGATCGAGGCGGCCCGCCCCTTCGTGCTGAAGGCATCGGGCGACGAGCGGGCCCGGGCGCTACACTGCCTGACCCAGGCGGTCTATTTCGAGGCCGGGTTCGAGCCGGCGGAAGGGCAGCAGGCCGTGGCCCAGACCGTGCTCAATCGCCTGCGCCACCCCGGCTATCCCAAGTCGGTCTGCGGGGTGATCTACGAAGGCTCGCTGCGCGCCACCGGCTGCCAGTTCAGTTTCACCTGCGACGGTTCGCTGGAGCGGGCGGTGTCGCCGACGCTGTGGAACCAGGCCCAGGCCGTGGCCCGGCGGGCGCTGTCCGGCTTCGTGATGAAGGACGTGGGCGTGGCCACCCACTATCACGCCGACTACGTGGCGCCGTACTGGGCGCCCACCCTGGTCAAGCTGAAGCAGGTGGGAACGCACATCTTCTATCGCTGGACCGGGCCGTCGGGCGCGCTGGCCGCGTTCAGGGGGCGTTACGCCGGCGGGGAGAGCAGGATCTCGGCCGCCACCCTGATGGGCGCCGATCCACGCACGCTGGAAGCCGCGCCGCCGCAGTTGTTGGCCCAGGAGGCTATGTCGCAGAGCCTCGCCCAGACCCTGGGCGGTCCGGCGCCGGCCGGGGCCCTGAAAGACGCCCGCATCGTCGTCATCCCCGACGTCGCCGCGCCGGGCGGCGAGCGGCTGAAGGTCGAGGGCTCGGTGGCCGGCCGCCGCATCGCCACGCCCGAGGAGATCGCCCGGATCAACAAGGCGCTGGAGGCCATGCCCGAGGTCCAGGCGCAAGCCGCCGCCAG
>JASGDR010000646.1:0-6673 GCA_047607095.1 Caulobacter sp. | reverse complement strand
GTGATGGTCAGCCGCCAGGAGACCGCCCGGCCCCTGCTGACCCCCGGCGAGGTCATGCAACTACCGCCCGACGACGCCCTGGTGCTGGTCTCGGGGCTTGCGCCGATCCGCGCCAAGAAGCTGCGCTACTACGAGGACCGCAACTTCACCGGCCGCGTCGTCGCCCCGCCTAAGCTGGTCGGCGGGCCCTATGGCGATCGCCCTCCGCCGCGCGGCGACGACTGGGGCGGCCAGGTCCGCGGGCCGCACGCCGGTCTCGCGGCCGAGGCCGAGGACGGCCTGGACGCCGAGAGCGAAGGCGGCCTGCAGCAGCAGCGCCATCCGGGTCTGGCCGAAGAAGAGACCGCGCGGCCGGTCGCCGACGACGGCGAGGTCGGGCTGGGCCTGGTCGATGACGACCCCGACGCCGTGGCCGACCGCCAGGCCATGGCCCGCGCCCAGCCCGCCGGCCAGACGATCGCCCGCGCGCACGCCATCAACGAAGGAGCCGGTCATGACGCCCATCGGGGCGACGACCTGCTCCCGTCGTTCTGAGGGCGGGCCGATGAAGTCCCAGCACCACCTCTATCTCGACGACAGCCTTTCGGCCGAACTCACTCGCCTCGGCGGCAAGCCGGGGACCTCCAAGTCGGCGATCGTCGCCGCCGCCCTGCGCGCCTTCCTCGACCGTCGCGCCGCCAGCGAACTGGACGCCCAGTTCAAGGTTCGGCTCGACCGGGTGAGCCGGCAGGTTTCCAGGCTCGAGCGCGACCAGAAGATCCTGCTGGAGAGCCTGGCGCTCTTCGTCCGCTACCAGCTGACCGTCACCGCGCCGCTGCCGGAGGCCGACCGCGTCGCCCAGGCCGTCGGTCGCGAACGCTTCCAGCGCTTCGTCGATCAGGTTGGGCGGCAGCTGGCAAGCGGCCGCCAGACGCTCGGCGCCGAAGAGGCCGAGATCCAGGGCGGGGAGGGGGCGCGATGAGCCTCGTCCGGCCCGAAACCTTCGAGCGCCGGCGCACCATGCTGGGCACCGCCATGGGCGCGGCGATCCAGGCGGCGCTCGCCGATCCGGCCGTGGTCGAGGTGATGGTCAATCCGGACGGCGTCCTGCGCCTGGACCGTCTCGGCGAAGGCCGGGTCGAGACCGGCGTCGTCCTGGCGCCGGCCGAGGTCGAGCGGATCATCCGGCTGGTCGCCAGCCACGTTCGCGCGGAGGTGCACGCCGAAGCCCCGATCGTCAGCGGCGAGCTTCCGACCGGCGGGGCGGGCCAGACCGGCGAGCGGTTCGAGGGCGTCCTGCCGCCCGTAGCACCGGGTCCGTGCTTTTCGATCCGCAAGCCGGCCAGCCGGATCCACAGCCTCGACGACTATGTCGCCGACGGGGTGATGGCGCCGGTCCAAGCCCAGCTGCTGCGCGATGCGGTCGTCGAGCGGCTCAACATCCTGATCGTCGGCGCCACCTCCGCCGGCAAGACGACCCTGGCCAACGCCTTGCTGGCCGAGGTCGCGCGACAGGAAGAGCGCGTCGTCATCCTGCAGGACGTTCTCGAACTGCAGTGCGCGGCGCCCGATTGCGTCTCCCTGCGCACACGGCCGGGCGTGGTCGGCATGACCGATCTGGTCCGCTCGACCCTGCGACTTCGACCCGATCGCATCGTCGTCGGCGAAGTGCGCGGCGGAGAAGCGCTCGACCTCCTCAAGGCCTGGAACACCGGCCACCCCGGCGGCCTGTCGACCATCCACGCCAACTCCGCGCGCTCGGCCCTCTATCGGCTCGAGCAGCTGGTGCAGGAGGCCGTGGTCACCGTGCCGCGCCGGTTGATCGCCGAGGCGGTCGATCTCCTGGTCTTCATACGTGGCCGGGGAACCGGCCGACGTGTCGAGAGCCTCGCCCGGGTCACGGGCCTCGACTCCGGCGGCGACTACCTCGTCGCCGACCTCGACCCGCCTTCGCTCAAAGCCCTCAGACAAGGAGACAGCTGATGCGCACGCGCGTCCGCGTCCTAGCGCCGCAAGACCAGCGGCCTCTCTTCCTCACCACCATGGTCACCCTGTTGATCGCCGCCCAGGCCCAGGCCTCCGGCTCGGGCATGCCCTGGGAGGAGCCGCTGCAGCAGGTGCTGGAGTCGGTCCAGGGGCCCGTCGCCAAGATCGTCGCGGTCCTCGTCATCATCAGCACGGGCTTGGCCCTGGCCTTCGGTGAGACGAGCGGCGGCTTTCGCAAGCTGATCCAGATCGTTTTCGGCCTCAGCATCGCCTTCGCCGCCTCCAGCTTCTTCCTCTCCTTCTTCAGCTTCTCAGGCGGGGCCCTGATCGCATGACCGGTCCGGCCACTCCTTCCGGCGGCGGGATCGCGGGCTTCGAAGTTCCGCTCCATCGGTCGCTCACCGCGCCGATCCTGCTCGGCGGCGCGCCGCGGTCGATCGCCATCCTCAACGGCACCCTGGCCGGCGCGCTCGGCCTGGGGCTCCAGCAATGGATCCCTGGGCTCGTCGTCTGGGTCATCGGCCACAGCCTGGCGGTCTTCGCCGCCAAGCGGGATCCGGACTTCGCGCCCGTCCTGCTGCGCCACCTGCGCCAGAAGGGGTGGCTGCGATGCTGAACCTTCGCCAATACCGCGACACCGCAGACCGCCTGGCCGACCACCTGCCGTGGGCGGCGCTGGTCGCGCCGGGCGTGGTGCTCAACAAGGACGGCGGGTTCCAGCGGACCTTCCGCTTCCGCGGTCCCGACCTGGAGAGCGCGACGGAAATCGAGCTGGTCGCCGTCTGCGCTCGAGCCAACAACGCGCTGCGGCGCCTGGGCACGGGCTGGGCTCTGTTCTTCGACGCCGAACGGGCGCCGGCGCTCGGCTATCCGGACAGCGCCTTCCCCGATCCGGCGTCTTGGCTCGTCGACGAGGAGCGTCGCGGGGGCTTCGACGGCCGCCGCGGGGAGCTCTTCGAAAGCCGTTGCCACCTGACCTTTTTCTATCTGCCGCCTGCCGATCAGGTCAGCCGCGCCGAACGGGCCCTGGTCGAGCGCGAGGCGGGCGAGCCCGGCCGCGACTGGCGCCGGGAGCTCCGTGCCTTCGTCGCCCAGACCGACAGGATCCTCGATCTGCTGGCCGGTTTCATGCCGCTGATCCGGTCCCTCGATGACGCTGAGACGCTCGCCTTTCTGCACGGAGCGATCTCGACCCGGTGTCATCCGATCGCGGCGCCCGAGGCGGGCATGTACCTGGACGGCGTGCTCGCCGACACGCCCCTTACCGGCGGGATCGAGCCGAGGCTGGGCGATCATCATCTGCGCACGATCACCGTGCTGGGCTTTCCCAACACCACGCGGCCTGGCCTGCTCGACGCCCTGAACCATCAGGGCTTCGCTTACCGCTGGACCACGCGGTTCATCTGTCTGGACAAGCCGGACGCGGCCAAGGCGCTGGGGCGGATCCGTCGGCAGTGGTTCAACAAGCGCAAGTCCGTCGTCCAGATCCTGCGCGAGGTGCTCAGCAACGAGCCCGTGCCGCTCACCGATAGCGACGCCGACAACCAATTGGTCGACGCCGATCTGGCGCTCCAGGAGCTCGGCGGCGACCACGTCGCCTTCGGCTACCTGACGACGACGGTCACCGTCGCTGATCCCGATTGTGAGGCGGCCGACGAGAAGATGCGGCAGATCGAACGGGTGCTGGGCGGGCTGGGTTTCAGCTGCATCCGCGAGAAGGTCAACGCCGTCGAGGCCTGGCTCGGGTCGCTTCCGGGTCATGTCTACGCCAATGTCCGTCAGCCTCTGGTCCATACTCTGAACCTGGCCCACCTGATGCCGCTGTCGTCGGTGTGGGCGGGCCAGGCGGACAACGCCCATCTGAAGGGCCCGGCCACCTTCTACGCCCAGACGAGCGGCGCCACGCCGTTCCGCTATTCCACCCACGTGGACGACGTTGGCCATCAGCTCGTCGTCGGCCCGACCGGGGCGGGAAAGTCGGTCCTCCTGGCGCTGCTGCAACTGCAGTTTCGCCGCTATCCCGGCTCGCAGGTCTACGTCTTCGACAAGCGGTTCTCGGCGCGCGCGGCGGTGCTGGCGATGGGCGGCCGCCACCACGGTCTGGCCGCGGACGCAGGCCTGTCGTTCCAGCCGTTACGGAACATCGATGATGTCGGCGAGCGCGCCTGGGCGATCGACTGGCTTTGCGAACTGCTGGCCGGCGAAAACGTCGTCGTCACGCCGCTGGTCAAGGAAGCCCTGTGGTCGGCGCTGACGAGCCTGGCCAGCGCGCCCGTCGGCGAACGGACCCTGACCGGGCTTGCGATGCTGCTGCAGTCGAACGCCCTGAAGGCGGCGCTCGCGCCCTATACGCTGGACGGCCCGTTTGGCCGGCTCCTCGACGCGGCCGAGGACGGCCTCGATCTCAGCGATGTCCAGTGCTTCGAGACCGAGACCTTGCTGAAGACGCCGTCGGTCGTCGCGCCGGTCCTGACCTATCTGTTCCATCGGCTCGAAGCGCGGTTCGACGGGCGGCCCACGCTCCTCGTTCTCGACGAGGCCTGGAAGTTTCTCGACAACCCGCTGTTCGCCGCGCGCATCCGCGAATGGTTGAAAGACCTGCGCAAGCGCAATGTCAGCGTCGTCTTCGCCACCCAGTCGCTGGCCGACATCGTCGACAGCGTCATCGCCGCGGCCCTGATCGACGGGTGTCCGCAAAGGATTTTCCTCGCCAACGATCGCGCCATCGAACCGCTCTCGCGCCAGGCCTATGCGGCGTTCGGGCTCAACGATCGGCAAATCGAGCTGATCGCAAGGGCGACGCCCAAGCAGCACTATTACCTGCAGTCGCGCCTCGGGAACCGCCTCTTTGAGCTGGACCTGGGCGAGGTGGCCCTGGCGCTGTGCGGCGCCGCCGATCCCGCGACCCAGGTCCTGATCGACAGGGTGCTTGCAGAGCACGGCCACGCCGGATTTCTCCCGGCGTTCCTCGGCGCCCTTGGCCTCGGCTGGGCTTCCAGCTTGGTCGCCGATTTCCCGACCCATCGAACCCAGAAGGAGCAAGCGTCATGATCCGGCGTCCCCTTGCCACGACCGCCTGCATCGCCGGCCTGGTCATCGCCCCCATATCCGGCCTGACCCGGCCCGCAGCCGCCCAGCTCACCGTCTACGACCCTGCCAACTACGTGCAGAACGTGCTGACGGCGGCCAGGACGCTGCAGCAGGTCAACCAGCAGATCCAGGCGCTGCAGAACCAGGCGACCATGCTGCAGAACATGGCCCGCCAACTGAAGTCGCTCGACTACAGTTCGCTGAGCGCGATCACGACGGCGATGAAGCGGATCGACACCCTCATGGCGCAAGCGCAGGGCATGTCGTTCGAGCTGAGTTCGACGACCGCGCTGCTGGCGACCGCCTTTCCCGCAAGCCTGTCGGTCGACGCCAGCACGAGCCAGCGCGTCGCCGACGCCCAGGCGCAGGCCAAGCTCGCCATGGACGCCTATCGGCAGGCCCTGAAGGTGCAGGCCCAGGTGGTCGAAAACGTGCAGTCGGATGGCGACCTGATCACCACGCTGGTCAACCAGAGCCAGGGGGCGACCGGTCAGCTGCAGGCCCAGCAGGCGGCCAATCAGCTGCAGGCGCTGGCGGTCAGGCAGGACCAGCAACTCCAGACCCTGATCGCCGCCCAATACCGCGCCGACGCTCTGGAACGGGCCCGTCAAAGTCAGGTCCTGGAGGCCGGCAAGCTGGCGACCAAGTCATTCATCGGCTCGTCCAAGGCCTACACGCCGCAATAGCCGCTGGTCCGAACCCTCAAGCGAAAGGCCGCCGCCGTGGACGTTGCGCCCGACCTCAACATCATCGACCGCATGATGGCGGCCTATGCCGCCCTGATCGACAGCGGCTTTGGCCTGCTTGGCCCCAAGGTCGGGCAGCTGTCGAGCATCCTGATCGCGCTGGACGTGACCCTGGCGGCCCTCTGGTGGGCGCTGGAGGGCGACGACAACGTGCTGGGGCGGCTGATCAAGAAGGTCCTCTATGTCGGCGCCTTCGTCTTCATTCTCAACAACTTCAAATCCCTGGCGGGGATCGTCTTCGACTCCTTCGCCGATCTCGGGATCACCGCCGGCGGCGGGGCGATATCGACGAACGATCTGCTGCGTCCCGGCAAATTGGCCGGCATCGGCTTCACCGCGGCCCATCCCCTGCTGGAGAAAGCCAACGACCTGATGGGATTCCCGGAATTTTTCGCCAACGGCCTGACGATCGCACTGCTGCTGTTGGCCTGGGTCTTGGTCGTCCTGGCCTTCTTCGTGATGTCGGTCCAGATGCTGGTGACGGTGCTGGAGTTCAAGCTGACCAGCCTGGCCGGCTTCACGCTGGTGCCCTTCGCCTTCTGGAACAAATCGAGCTTCCTGGCCGAGCGCGTGTTGGGCAACGTCATTTCCAGCGGCGTCAAGGTGATGGTCCTGGCCCTGATCACCGGGATCGGGAACACCTTCTTCGACACCTTCACCGCGACCCTCGGATCAGACCCCGACCTTTCGGCGGCGATGACCCTGCTGCTCAGCGCCCTGACGCTCGCCGGGCTCTCCATCTTCGGTCCCGGGATCGCCGCCGGACTGGTGTCAGGCGCTCCGCAGCTTGGCGCCGGCGCCGCTGTGGGCACGGCGGCGGGCGCGGCGATGCTTGGCGGCGGCGCGGCCATGTTGGGCGCCACGGCTCTCGG
>JASGDR010000645.1:0-7252 GCA_047607095.1 Caulobacter sp. | reverse complement strand
ATGGCAAGATCGAGGATACGCAGCGCCGCTCCCTTAGCCTTCAAGCGGGTCGAGATGTCCAGAAGATGCGACACTGACCGGGCCAAGCGGTCGAGCTTGGTGACCACCAGCACATCGCCGTCGCGGACGAAATCCAGCCCCAGGGCCAGCTGTTCGCGCGCCACAACGTCCACCGACGACACCTGCTCGATGAACAGCCGCTCGCAGCCAGCGGCCAACAGGTCACGTTCCTGGGCCTCCAGGCCGGCCTTCTGGTCAGCCGTGGAGGTTCGCGCGTAGCCGATGATCATGCCCACCTCGTCTCACTAGGATCTTAGACGATCTAGGGCGAGCGTCGCAAAATGTCAAACAGACCTATGTGAGACGCGCTCGACGCCATCGTAAGACGTCTCACAGGACCACGGCCGTGTGAGAACCGACTAGGTGACGAGCTTTGGGCCGCTGGCTTTGGCCCTGACGTCCGCTTCGTCGGCAACCATCAACAGCCCCTGAGCAAACTCTCGAAGCGCCTTTGTCGTAGGCGCGAGATAGACGTGTTTCTTGTGAGACCGGGTCGCATCAATTGCGCGAGTTTCCACTTGGACGCTCATCTCTATGCGACCGCGCAGGACCGGCCGCAGATCCACCACAAGCTCTGACCGTCCCGTCTGATTGTTTTCGGAGGAGCATCGCAATCCAATCCAGCCAGGAATCAGCTCGCCAGTTGAGCCGTCGATCCGTCCGACGACCTCCGAAGCATCAACCTGTTGCCTTGCTTCGCGTCGCTCTTGGGACCAGGCGATCAGACCGGGATCGTCTTTCTTCATAGCTCTCCCCCTTTTCCTTGCAGCCCAGCCACCAAACCACTCTGCCCCCATGGGGGGGGGGAGATCAACGCAAGGGCACTACGATATGGGCGTTCGGATTTCTGACCCCAAAACGATTGGGTTCAAGCCGCCACCCGCACGCCGTCACCCATCTTCGGCCCAACCGGGCTGTTGATCGGCACATCCTCCGGCAGCCGAACGCTTTCAACCACCGCACGCAGCTGCGCCTCCGAGGCCCCGGAGTCGTAGACCTTCAGCGTCATGGTCGAGCGGCCAGCCTCATGGCCGACGACGGCCGACACAAGGTGCGGCGGCTGGCCGGCCTGGAGCGCCTTGGTGGTGAACCAGTGCCGCCAGGAATGGAAGTTGACGTTGGAAACGCGCTGACCTTCTTCCCGCTCGTCCACACCAACTTCGCGACGGTAGGCCGTGAAGCGCTCCGACGCCTTGGCCGAGCGCTCCTTCGAGCGGCTCTCGGGAGCTTTCAGTTCCTCGATCAGGTAGTCGGCGGCGGCCTTGTCCTTCGAGCGGCGCTCGACCAGCGCCTTGAGGTCGGAATGGATCGGCACGCGCCGAATGCCCGCCTTGGTCTTGGAGTCCCGGACGTTGAAAATCTCGCCAGCGGCGTCCTCGACACGGAGGTTGCAGATCTCGTTGATCCGCATGCCGCTCAGCGCGGCGATCCGCATGAGATCGTGGAGCGTGAGGTAGGTGGCGCCGACGAGCAGTCTCCTAACTTCATCCTCCGAGAACGCTCTGACCTGCGCGCCCTCCTGCGGCCTGGGCTTCCGCTGCTGCTCTTTCCAGGGGTTCGTATTGGCCAACCCTCGCTTCACCATCCATTTCCAATAGGCGCCCAGGGACGACACCAGGCTGTTGGCCGTGGCGGTGGTGATTTCCCCCTCCATGAGGTGGTCCATGAATAGGGCGGCTTCGCGCGTGTTGAGGCGCTGAATGTCCGCCCCGCCGGGCCGCTTGGACATCCAACTCTTGAGACGCTTCAACGCCCGCCGCAGCCGGCCCGCGTAACGGGGCTTCATGTGGTTCTCGGTGATGTAGCGCTCGACCCCAACATCCGGCGGAGTGCGTCGGCCGCTGGCCAGCGCGTAGAGCTCGATCACTTCCTGCTCGGCCTCGGGCCGATGGATCGGATAGGCCTCGCCGTCGTGGTCAACACCAACGCCGATCTCTGGACCAAGACGGCTTTCGGCTTCGACCTCCAGCTCGATCTCAAGGTCATGAGGGACATCGCCCGTATCCGGGTTGCCGCCCTGCTGGAAGACCTGGTCGCGCCACCACGCCGCCCACGCCTCCGGCTCCCTGCCTGGACGCAAAGCCGTAGGCTTCAGAACGCCGTCACCCCCGCGCACCAGCTTGGCGATCTCGGCCTTGATCTCTCCCACGACGATGGGGAGGCGCTTGAGCGCCTGGGCGCGATCCGAGGTGCGCAAGCTGCGCTCGATATGACGGTCCCCCACACCGGCGGACGGCGGCACATGGACCCGCACATACCAGTTCTTGGAGCCAGTCCGTTTGTAGATGCCTGGGCCGCTTACTGGCGATGAAACAGGCTTTATGGGTGGCAGTTTTCGGGTCGACATGGGTGGCACAGGTAGCGCCAAACCCCTTATCTACAAGGGATTAAACGACATTTTCCACAGCAAAGCTCGCCTCCCCTCGGCTCCACCAAGGACCTTTCCGACATCGTCAGAACCGCTTTCCGGGATCGTCGCCGGGAGGCTTCGTCGCACCCTGAGGCTGTGGGGCGCGGGCGGGCGACCTGGGGCGGCGCGACGTTCCGTCGCGGCGTAAGGCGCTGGGGATAAAGGGTTTTTGAGGCATCCGCCGCGATGCTGTCCGTCACATTTTCAAGCGGCGGCAGAATGCGGACCCTGATCATCGGAACGGCCCTGGCGGTCTGGGCGACATGCCCGGCCGGCGCGGCCCAGGCGCAGACCCAGGCCCAGGCGGCGGAAGCCTCGAAGGCGCTGAATCTCTCGTTCGGCTACAAGGCCGACCTGGCGGCGACGCTCGACGGCGGCGCGGCCCTGCGCGGGCGGGTGCTGGACGACCTGACGCTCGGCGCCGATCTCGACCTGGAAAAGGCGGCCGGCTGGACGGGCGCGCGGGCCCACGCCCTGCTGCTGAGCAACTCGGGCGGCGCGCCCAACGACGACGCCGGCTCGATCCAGGGCGTCGACAACATCGAGGTCTCGCGCCACCGGGTGCGGCTGTACGAGGCCTGGATCGAACAGGACCTGGCCGGAGGGCGCGGCTCGGTGCGGGCGGGGCTCTACGACCTCAACAGCGAATTCTACGCCAACGACAGCGCGGGCCTGCTGATCGCGCCGGCCTTCGGCATCGGCTCGGAGCTGGCGGCGACGGGGCCGAACGGGCCGTCGATCTTTCCCTCGACCAGCCTGGCGGTGCGCCTGGCCTGGACGCCGTCGGAGCGGGTCTATGTGCAGGCCGCGGCCCTGAACGCCCACGCCGGCGTGCTGGGCGATCCGGGCGGGATCGACTTCCACATGAACGACGGCGCCCTGCTGATCGCCGAGGGCGGCTGGACGGGGCTTGGCAAGACGGAGACGGGCAAGGTAGCCTTCGGCGTCTGGCGCTACACCCGCAAGCAGGACGACATCCGCGACCTGGCCCCCACCGGCGACCCGGCCAAGCGCAAGGCCCAGGGGGCCTATGTGCTGCTCGAGCGCGGCCTGACGCGCGCCGAGGGCGAGGACGCCGTGCGCCGCGCCACCGCCTTCGCCCGCCTGGGCGTCTCGGACGGCGACACCACCCCGTTCCAGGGCGGCTGGCAGGCCGGGATCAAGGTCGAGCACGTCTTCGAGGCCCGTCCCGACAGCGCCTTCTCGCTGGGCGTCAACCAGGCCTACCTGACCCGGAAATACCGCGCCAACGCCGCCGACGAGGGCCGGGACCTGGGCGACACGGAGTCGGCGATCGAGGTCACCTACGCCGACAAGCTGGGCCGGCTGACCCTGCAACCCGACCTGCAATACGTGATCCGCCCCGGCGGCGACCGGGCGATGAAGAACGCCGTGGTGGCCATCCTGCGGGCGGGGGTGGAGTTTTAGGGATATCCCCTTCCGAAGGGGCGAGCGCGGTGCGTCCTTCGAGGCCCGCTGCGCGGGCGCCTCAGGATGAGGGGATCAGCACAAGGCGTTCCTCATCCTGAGATGCGAGGCGAAGCCGAGCCTCGAAGGACGCACCACCGTTTCGCCGCGCCGCCGCGACCTGCTAAGGCTGGCGCATGGCCAAGCTCGACGACGCATATGATCCGCTGACCCCCGTTCCGGCCGAGCGCCGGGCGTTCGGGACGCAGGACGCCTTTTCGCTGTGGTTCAGCCTGGGGATCGGCCTGCTGGTGCTGCAGGCCGGCGCGTTCCTCACGCCCGGGCTCAGCCTGCCGATGGCGCTGGCGGCGATCGTGGTCGGCTCGGTGCTGGGCGCCCTGCTGCTGGCGGCCGCCGGCGTGGTCGGCGCCGACACCGGCCTGTCGTCGATGGGCGCGCTGCGGCTGACCCTGGGCCGTCGCGGGGCGACCCTGCCGGCCGTGCTGAACGCCGTGCAGCTGGCCGGCTGGGGCGCGTTCGAGATCATCGCCATGCGCGACGCCGCCGACGCCCTGGCCAAGCAGAGCTTCGGCGTCTCCAATCCCCTGGCCTGGACCCTGCTGTTCGGCGCCCTGGCGACGGCCCTGGCGGTGCTGGGGCCGGTGTCGTTCGTGCGGCGGTTCCTGCGGGCCTGGGGCCTGTGGCTGCTGCTGGGCGGCGCGGGCTGGCTGACCTGGCGGCTGCTGGCCCAGCACGACCTTTCGGCCCTGCTGGCCAAGGCCGGAACGGGCGAGACGAGCTTCGGCGCCGGGGTCGACCTGGTGGCGGCCATGCCGCTGTCGTGGCTGCCGCTGATCGCCGACTACACGCGCTTCGGCCGCACCCCGGGCGGCATGTTCCGGGGCAGCCTGGCCGGCTACGTGCTGGCCAACATCTGGTTCATGGGCCTGGGCGCGGCCTACGCCCTGGCGGCCGGCGGCGAGGGCCTGCTGCTGAGCGCCCTGGCGGCGGCCGGCGGCGGGATCGCCCTGCTGCTGATCGTCGTCGACGAGACCGACAACGCCTTCGCCGACCTGCACTCGGCCGCGGTCTCGACCGCCACCCTGGTTCCGGTGCGCCCCGCCCGCCTGGCCCTGGCCTTCGGCGCGGTGTGCACCCTGGCGGCGCTGCTGGCGCCGATGGGCCAGTACGAGGGCTTCCTGCTGCTGATCGGCTCGGTGTTCGCGCCGCTGTTCGGGGTGCTGCTGGCCGACCACTTCATCGTGCGTCGCCGCAAGGCGGCCAACACCGAGGGAGGCGCGGCGACCGGCGCGGTGAGCGTCTCGGGCCTGCTGGCCTGGGCGATCGGCGTCGCGGCCTACCAGGCCGTCAGCCGCCTGGCGCCGGAGGTCGGGGCGACCCTGCCGGCCGTGGCGATCGCGGGCGCGGCGTTCGTGGGGCTGCGGCTGACCCGCAAGCCTTGAGCCCCCTCCCCTCTCCCGTCATTCCCGCCCTCGTGGCCGGAAGCCCTGGTGCAGCTGACCCGTGAGATGCAAGCGGCGTGCTAAGCACGCCGCCCCATTCGCCCTTGCCGCCGACAGAGGGGTTCCCGCCACGAGGGCGGGAATGACGGGAAGGTATTGGAACGGCCTACTTCTTCTTGGCCGTGTTCAGCGCGACCGCCGCGCGGATCAGGGTCTTGAAGGCTTCGGCGTCCACCACCTCGCCCTGGCGGATGTCGATGGCGCGGCGGGTGTTGCCGTCGAGGCTGGAATTGAACAGGCCGGCCGGGTCGGGCAGCGAGGCCCCTTTCGCGAAGGTCAGCTTGATATAGGCCTTGTAGGTCTCGCCGGTGCACAGGATGCCGGCGTGCGACCAGACGGGCGTGCCGCGCCACTTCACCTCTTCGACCACCTGCGGGTCGGCCTCGTGGATCAGGCCGCGCATGCGGGCGAGGATCTCGCCGCGCCAGTCGGCGAAGCCGGCGATGCGCTCGTCGATATAGCGGCTCGCGTCCTGGACGGCGTCGGTCATGCGAGGTTTCCTCTTTTGCTTTCTACAGCCGCTCGCCGGGCAGGGCGGCGGCCTGCCTGATCCACGCGGTCAGCAGCGCCTCGTCGAGGGGCTCGCCCTCGTGGATGTGGAAATAGCGCACCTCGCCGCTCTTGGACGGCTCGGGCGGGACCGGATCGAGCCCCGCACCACGGAAGAAGGCGACCTTCACGTAGCGGGCGTAGACGTGGAAGCTGAGGAACCAGGTCTTGTCCTGGTCGGGCGCGCCATAGAACGGCGAGTTCCACTTCACGGCCTTGCGCACGCCGGGGACGGCCGCGGCGACCAGGGCGTCGAGCCGCGCGCCGACGGCGCTCTTCCAGCCGGGCATGGCGGCGATATAGGCCCGGATCGGGGCCTCGCCGTCGCCCTTGGCGATCTGGGGATTGCCGCCCGACAGCAGCTTGGGCATCGCCTTTCCTCCAAAATGCTTGCATCCCGGCCTCAGGACCGCGCCGGCGGCCCGTAGAGCCGGGATGACAGGCCAGTGTTCCCTGAGCGTCGAACCGTAACCCGGGGCCCCGAACTTCGGCTCCCTCAATCCTTCCCCAGCACCTGCTCCAGCTTCTCCAGGAACTGCTTCCAGCCGGCGTGGGCGCCGCCATAGGCTTGCTTCTGATCGGGGCGGAAGCCCGACTGCTCCATGCGCAGGCGCGTGCCGGTCGCCGTGGGGACGAGGGTGAAGGTCACCACGCTGGTCAGGGCGTAGGCCGGGTCGGGATGGGCGTGGTTCCAGATGTAGGAAAGGGAGCTCGGCGGGTCGACCTCCAGCACCTCGCAGTCCAGCACCCCGCCCCACTCGCCGCGCAGGTTGAAGCGGTGACCGACGACGGGGGCGAAGTCGGACTTCATCAGCCATTCCTCGATCAGGTGCGGCTGGGTCAGGGCCCGCCACAGCTTTTCCGGCGGGAACGGCAGCTCGCGCTCGACGACGACGGAGCGCAGATCGCCTGCGGTCTGGAGGGGCGCGGTCATTGGTCCATCCTGTTCAAGAGGTCCTCCAGCCGGTCGAAGCGGCTCTCCCAGAACCCGGCCATGCGGCGGGTCCAGTCGACCAGGGGCGACAGGGCCTCGAGCCGGGCGCTGTAGTGGGTCTGGCGGCCCGCGTGGCGGTCGACGACCAGGCCCGCCTGCTTGAGCAGGGCCAGGTGCTTGGAGACCGCCGGCTGCGACACCCCCGCCTGGGTCGTCAGCGCCCCCACCGTCTGCTCGCCCTCGCGGCACAGGCGTTCGAACAGCGCCCGGCGGGTGGGGTCGGCGAGGGTGCGGAAGAGGTCGTCGGGGGCGGGAGTCATGGAGATATCGATAACCGGTTGGCTATGAATTATTGATAACTACGGAGTT
>JASGDR010000644.1:0-2912 GCA_047607095.1 Caulobacter sp. | reverse complement strand
GCGAGAGCGACAAGGCGCTCGCTTCCGCGCGCAAGGCGCTTGTGCAGCATCGCCCGTTTGTCGGCGCTGGCCTTGCAGCTCTCGCCAGAAGGCCCGGCTCAAACCTCCCAATCCCGAGCATTCCGCCGGGAGAAAAAGGGAGGCCCTTATGACCTACAACGACATTGCACTTATCATCGCCGCTATCGCCCAACTGGTCGCGGCTATCGCACAGGTTTTCGCATCCCTGCGAAGATAGGGCGGACTTCGACATTATATATAGAGGCGCGAGGAGAGCGGTTCCGTCTCCATGCTTCATGCGATGGCTGCATCCCCTCCGGGCTGCTGATAGCCACCGGCGTGCACTCTTCAGTGCCTGCCTTCGCGCCAGGGCATCGGCCGCTCCCGGCCTTGCATGCCCCGTCATTAGAAAGAGTGGTGCGGCTAGAGGGACTCGAACCCCCACGGTCACCCGGCGGTACCTAAAACCGCTGCGTCTACCAATTCCGCCATAGCCGCAGAACAGGTTCGTCTATAGCGGGCCGAACCAAATCAGCAAGAAAATCGTGAGGCTAAATTGGTCCCCCGAGGGCTGAGCTATCGTCCTGTGGATAGTGTTCCTTGCGTGAGGTTGAGGCTTTGCGAGCGGCGCGTGGACGTCGAACGTTGATTGCCGAAGCGTCCAAGCGATCCTTGATGTGGGCTGCGTAAAACTGCTCAATCATCTGAATGCTGGTCCGACAGTTGTTGGCGATCTCGCGGACGTCTGCCCCGTCCATAAGCCGCATACAGATGTAGGTATGACGCAGGCTGTAGGCCGTTCGGACGCGGCCATCACGATCGTATTTCAGGCCCTGCTCGACGAGGATGGCGTTGAAGGCATCCCGACTAAAATTCGGGAATACGAGGTCAGTGGGGAGAAGCTCTCGTGCCTCAGTCTGAGTCGGCATCTGTCCGCGAAGCGTCGGGTTTTTCGAGCGTGACGGCCGAGCGGTGACCGCCAGCGGTTTGTTGAGCTGACGGATGCGCCGCGCCCTTAAACGCTCAAACGTATGCACGGCATTGGGCATGCTCTTGCAATAGCCCACACCGGTTTTTCCGCGAACGTCGATCACCAAGATTGTCTGTTTGGTGGCGTAGTCGTTTTCAATAGCCACGTCGCGGATTTCGAGACGCAGAGCTTCGTCAGGACGTAGGCCGGTGTTTGCTACGAACAACACGAAATCGTGGAGATCCTCGTAGCGCTCTTCCCAGCCCTTGCGACCACCGTCCTTGATCTTCGCTTTGATGGCCTTGCGCAGCCGGTCGTACTCGTCCGGTGAGAACCACGCGCGACGCTCCCGCTTCGGCTTGCTCCGGTAGGGCATTTCCAGATTGGGGATATGCGAGAGCCACCCCATGCCCTCGGCATGTTTGAGCACCTGCCGGATGAAAACCATTTCGTGGTCGGTGGTGCTGCGTGCCGGAGGCTTACCCTTCACCTTGGCTTTCAGTTCGGCGGCGCTGGCGAGAATGCGAGCGCGTTCCTCGCTAACGGACGTCGTCGAGCGACCCTTGGATTCCGCTGCGTCTTTCTCAAGCTGGGCGATTTTCTTTGCCGCGTCCCTATCAATTCTGGCGAGGCCCGCTGCCAGCGTTGCAGCAATCGTCTCTTCGGCGCGCTTCACGCGATAGGTTTGAACTAGGCCACGATTGATCTCGGACAGCGACGTCTTGCCGAAGTAGGGCAGGACATGCGCCCTGGCCCGAAGCTCCATGCCCTCGATATACTTGGGGCTGCGTACCGTATACTTGGGGCTGCGTACCGTTTGCGCGAGCACGCGCGCTTGGCGCATGTGCTCCTCGGCCACCTCGCCAAACGTCTTTTCCTTGCGGACGATCTGGCCGCTACGGAGTTGGCCTCGCAGTCCGAGATACCATTCCTCAGCAATATCCTTGGCTTGAGCTAGCTCGGTCTCGCGAGTCGTTTCGCGAAACCGTTCGCCGCCGACTCTCGCAGCGCATTGCCAGACCTTACTGGCCCCGCGCCGGTAGAGTTGAAGCTTTCCATCGAACATCACGTGCGTCGTCATCGAACCTCCGCGCCCGGCGCGAGCCTGGTGGTTTTGCAACTTTAACGGCGCATCATGTGTGTCCAGCCTGTGTCCAGGCTTTGCAACTGGAAGCGTGCATTAAAGCCATTGTTTTGATTGAATTATTCAACCGTAGAGGCTTTTTAGCACCGCCTTTAGGTTCCAGCGCCGAGAGGCGTGGAGGTTCGAGTCCTCTCATCCGCACCATGCCGCCGCGCGCAGCGTTTTGCGCGCGGCGGCGCCATACCCTTTGATCGACGCGATGTGTCGTGACATAAGGGCGCTCTTTCGCCGCCCCGGTGACGTGGGCGGCTATGATTTTTTGACCCCTGGGGCGGACGACGGGCGCGGACGCCCGGATCCGAGAAGCTAAGAATGTCGATGCAGATCGTTGAAAAGTCGGGCGAAGGCCTCAGCCGGGTTTACGGCGTTACGGTTCCCGCGAGTGAGCTGGCCACGCGCCTCGAAGCCCGGATCGCCGAAGTCGCGCCGCAGATGAACGTCAAGGGCTTCCGCCCGGGCAAGGTGCCGGCCGCCCACGTCCGCCGCCTGTACGGCAAGGGCCTGATGGGTGAAGTCGTCGAGCAGGCGCTCAACGAGACCACGCAGAAGATCCTGGACGACAACAAGCTGCGTCCGGCCGGCCAGCCCGACCTGAAGCCGACCTCCGACATGGACAAGGTCATCGCCGGCGGCGAGGACCTGGCCTTCGAACTGGCCGTCGAGATCATGCCGGAATTCGACCCGATCGACCCGTCGTCGATCGAGCTGGTCAAGCCGGTCTACAAGATCGAAGACGCCGAGGTCGACGAGGCCAGGTCCTCGCCGCCGGCGATGACCTTGTCCATGTCGGAGGTCGGC
>JASGDR010000643.1:0-3618 GCA_047607095.1 Caulobacter sp. | reverse complement strand
GTCTTCCTTGAGCACTTCCTGGATCAGCATCGACAGGCCTTCGAAGCCCTTGCGCATGTCGGTGTGGCCCAGCGCCAGATGCACCTTCACGCCCGACGGGATGAGCATCATCGGGCCGCCTCGCGCTCTTTGACGTACCGCCGGACGGCGTCGGGATCGCTGCCGGGCGGCGCGAACACCCGTCGTCCGTCGCCCAGATCGACAGCGATCGCCCCCTCGGGAATAGGCAGCGGTATGGCCGTGGCGGGGATTTCGCCGGCCGCCTTGAGGCCCTCGCCCGTGAGCCTGACCCGCGCCAACTGTGCGCGCTCGCCTTGGCCAAGGCCCATCTGGGCGCGCCAGCGGAAGAGCATGCTGGTGACAACGCCGTGGCGTCTGGCCACCGCGCTGACCGTGGCGCCGGGCGCTTCCGTCTCGGCGACCATGGCGCGCTTTTGCTCTTCGCTGAACGTGCGCCGGCTGGAGCGGCCGTCGCCCTCGCGCAGCGTGCGAGGCGCCTCCGTCAAGCCGGATTCAGTGCGGCCGGCCTTAGCACTAGTGCTTCGTCTGGACCCCACATACGGGCGGGCGCTGGGATGAACGAGCTCTCTCCAGTCGATCCCAAGGGGCTCTTCATCGAGCCGGCGACGCCATTGCCGCAGCGACGACGGCGTCAATCGATGGGCGCTGGCGTACTCGGCCGCGCTCAATCCGCTCCACAATTGGGCCTCGACGTGCATGGCCCAGAACGCCTGAACGGCCTTGTTGCGGACCTCGTTTGTCGAGCGTCGCGGCGACGGCTTTGCCTTGCGCGAAGGCTTGTGGCGCAAGGCGTCGGCGTCGCCGATCACCTTCAGCCAGCGCCCGAACGTCTCGCTGTTGAGCCGGTGCTGCTGGCAGTAGGCCGACCGCGAAAGGCCGCTCAGACGCCAGGCCTCGACGTGGACCGCCCACCACATCCGCAGCGCACGGTTTTGGTACCGCTTCGACGCCACCGCCGTACTCCCTCACAGATCAGGAGCCAGAGATGGTTGATCCCGCTGGACGAGAACAAGAGTGCAACAACCGGACGCAAACGGGATGGAGAGGTCGAAGGCAAGATGAGGCGCCGGCTTCATCCCTGTGGTCTGAATCCGGCAAGTCATTGTCTGCACATCGTTTTTCGGGCGCTTGCGTTGGCGTCATGTCCCGTCTCAAGGCGTCATTTGCGGTCTAAGTAATTGATGTGGCGAGACAATTCGTGGCGTCAGTTTCACTCCGGCGGCGGGGCGCCTACCTGCGGCCGCAGGAGGCGGAACATGGTGCAGGACGACGAGTTCGAGCCTCGGCTCGGTCGATTGCGGTCCCTCGGGAAGGCGCGCAAGAGCTACCTCTCCAGGGTTCTACGCTCGGCGATGCTGGCCAGCGGCGGAGGCTTCGGGCGCACGCTTGGCGCTAGGAGCAAGTTCACCGGCGCGCGGATCGGCAAGGGCGCCGGGGTCGCCCCCGTTCTGCGGGCCCGCGATCATCTGGCCGCCTATCGCTCGCGCCGAGTGATCGTGAAATTCTCGATCCCCAGGCTGGCCGGCAAGGGCCTCGCCACGGCCCGCGCTCACATGCGCTATGTGCAGCGTGACGGCGTGACCCGTGAGGGGGAGCCGGGCCAACTTTACGGCGCCGACACCGACAAGGCCGACGGGAGGGCCTTCATCGACCGCGCCGAGGCCGGCGGCGATGCGCGGCAGTTCCGGTTCATCGTCTCGGCCGAGGACGGCGCCGAATACGAGGATCTGAAACCGCTGACCCGGCGATTGATGGCCCGGATGGAAGAGGACCTCGCCACCTCGCTCGACTGGGTGGCGGTGGACCACCACAACACCGGCCACCCCCACACCCACATCATCGTGCGAGCGCGAGACGCCGGCGGCGCCGACCTCATCATCGCCAAGGACTACCTCACCCACGGCCTGCGCGAACGCGCCGCCGAGATCGTCTCGCTGGATCTTGGTCCTCGGGGGGATTGGGAGATCCAGGCGCGGCTGGCGCGCGAAGTCGGCCAGGAGCGGCTGACCAGTCTCGACCGCTCGCTGTTGCGGGACGTCGGAGACGACGGCTTGGTCTCGCCGCGCCACGGCGACCGGAGGCTTTATGCGCTGCGAGCCGGGCGACTGCAGACCCTGGCGTGTCTGGGCCTGGCCGAGGAGGGGCCCCCGACCCGCTGGCGGCTCGCCGACGGCATTGAGGAAACGCTGCGACGGATGGGCGAGCGCGGCGACATCCAGAAAACGCTCTATCGGGCCCTGGCCGATGGCGGGATCGAACGCGCGGCCGGCGACCAGGTGATCTATCAGCCGGCGGCGCCGAAGGCGCGGCCGCTGGTCGGGCGTCTCGTCAAGCGCGGCCTGTCGGACGAGCTGAAAGATCGCCACTACCTGGTGGTCGATGGGATCGATGGTCGCGCGCACTATGTGGAGATCGGCAGGAGCCTGGCGGTGGCCCCGATCCCGGACGGCGCGGTCGTCGAGATCACGCCGAGGTCCACGACCGCCAGGCCCTTCGATCATACCGTAGCCAGGATCGCCGGCGCGAACGACGGTCGCTACAGCGTCGACCTGCACCTGAAGACCGACCCGTCAGCCTCGGCGAGTTTCGCCGAGGCGCATGTACGCCGGCTGGAGGCGATGCGTCGGGGACGGGCGGGGTTCGAGCGTCTGGAGGACGGGACCTGGATCATCGGCGCCGATCATGTCGACCAGGGCGCCGCCTATGAACGGCGCCAGGCGCAGATGTCGCCGGTCTTAGTGCGTGTGCTCTCCGCCCACCCCCTCGACCGGCAAGTGCAGGCCGTGGGCGCGACCTGGCTGGATCGCGAGTTGGTGGCCGACCAGCCGCAGGCGCTTCGTGACGCCGGGTTTGGCCGGGAGGTGCGTCAGGCCCTGGCCCAGCGCCAGCACTGGCTGATCGACGAGGATCTGGCGCGGGTCGACGCGGACCGCGTGCTGCTGCGGTCTGGACTGCTCCGCAGGCTGGAGCAGCGGGAGCTCACGACGGTCTCGGAGGCGCTGTCGCGGGAGAATGGCTTGCCGTTCTCGCAGAGTCGGCCGGGCCAGCGGGTCGAGGGCGTCTATCGGCGCGCCCTGGATCTGGCGAGCGGCCGATACGCGCTGATCGAACGCAGCCGCGACTTCACCCTGGTTCCCTGGAAGCCGGCGCTGGAGGGCCATGAAGGTCGGACGGTCTCTGGGATGCTCCGCGGGGAGGGGATCAACTGGACGATCGGCCGGGGGCGCTCGGGGCCGTCTATCGCCTAGCTGCGGCTATCACGGCGCGGGCGGGCCAGGCTGTCGGGAGCTTTCCCACACCTCAGCCCAGGCAGCGAATTCGCCGGGCCGGATCTGATAGCGGGCGAAGTTTCCCTCGTGCAGGCCGAGCAGTTCGGTCTCGGCCACCTCAACGAAGCGATCCTGATCCTGGCCAGGGATCCGAGTTTGCGCGATCGCGCGGACATGGCTGGCCGCAACGGGGCGGCCCATTGCCTCGCGGACCACCTTGCCGACGACTTCGCGCAGGAGGTCGCGATACTGCAGTCGGAATGGGTCGGGTTCGCCTAGGGATTGGCGCACGGCCGCGTAGCGCGCCGCCGAACGCTCATAGGCCCAG
>JASGDR010000642.1:0-6251 GCA_047607095.1 Caulobacter sp. | reverse complement strand
GCGCGAGATCGCCCGGGTTCTCGCCGACCAGGGCGGCGTAGTTGGCGCGGCTGGCTTCCAGCTGCACCTGGGCGGCCATGATCTGCGCGAGCGCGGCCTCGCGCTGGGCCTGCGCCTGGGCGACGTCGGTGCGGGTCACCTCGCCGGCCTCCTGGCGCGCCTTGGTGATGTCGAGCTGACGATCCAGCGCCGCCAGGTTGTTGCGCCGCACGTCGAGGCTCTGGCGGTCGCGGCGCACGTCGGCATAGGCGGCGATCACCTGCAGCAGCAGGTCGCCCTCGACCACGCGCAGCGCCGTGCGGCCGCCGCGAATGCGCAGGGCCGCCGCGTCGATCGCGCCGCTGGCCTGGCCGCCGCTGTAGAGCGGCTGCTCCAGGATCACGGTCGCCTCGCCCTGGTTGGTCTCGAGGCGGCGACCGACCGTGGGATCGGCCACCAGGCGCAGGGCTTGGGCCGCGTCGCCGAACCGGTTGTCGGCGTAGTCCGCCGTCATGCGCAGCTCGGCCGACGGTCGCAGGCCCGCATGCGCCCGTACATAGGCCTCGTCGAGGGCCCGCAGCTCATAGCGCTGGCTCTGCAGCGAAGGATTGCCCTGATAGGCCCGCGCCAGGGCGTCGGCCAGGTCCTCGGCCCGGCCAGCGGCGGGCGTGGTCGCGATCAGGCAGAGGGCGAGCGCGGCGCCGCGGCGGCGGCTCACGGCGTCAGAGCGTCGCGCTGGAACGCGTCGCTCCCCGCGTCACCGGCTCCCGGGCCGCAGCCGTTGGCGCGCGCGGCGGCCAGGGCCCGCTCGAACCCCTTCAGCCGGAACCGCCTGGGGGTGTCGTCCCGGCCGGCGCGGATGGTCACGGTGCTCGCGCCGGCCAGCTTGTCGTGCGGGATCAGCACGACGCCGCCGGTCGGGTTGAACAGGTCGTCGGTCGACAGCGGCTCGCGCCGGGCCGCCAGGGTCGGGAAATCGTCGCGCCAGGCCACCGGCGGCTTGTCGTCGATGCTGTACCACGCCTCGGCCACGTCGACGTCCTCGCCCAGATGGAAGCCGAGGACGTCGCGGGCGTAGGTGATGCGCCCCTGGAAGATGGTCGAGGGCGCATAGAGGCGACAGCGGGTCAGGCCCGTGAAGCCGTCGCGCTCGATGCGCATGTCCCAGCCCTTGAGGTGATAGGCCTTGGTCTTGACCTTGTAGCCGGCGCGCCGACGCATCCCCTCGGTCGGGAACGGGATCGAGTGCGGCAGGCTGGGCAGAGAGACGCCCAGGGCTCCGGCCGCGGCGAGGGAGGCGATCAGCACGACGACGGAAACTCAGGCCTGAGGTTGCGGGGGATAGGAGACGATCTGGCGCTGGCCGTCGGCTCCGAGGGTGTGGAACTTGAAGGTTGCGCCGGGGAAGACGTTGGCGGCGAGGTCGGCGAGGATCTCATCCTGGCCGCCGAAGGGGGCGACCAGCTCCATCAGCCAGGGGCGGTCGCCGGCCTGCCATTCGTCGGCCCGCAGCTTCTTGGCGCCGTCCATCAGGCGCTGCTCGGTCTCCTCGGAGACGAAGGCCCAGAAGGCCACGGCCGCGGGGCTGTTGGGGCCGTTCCAGATGCGGAACTGCTCGAGCAGGATGGCCGGCATGGCGAACCATTCCAGGTCGCCGATGAACAGCTGCTTGTGCACCGGCGACTGGGTCAGCAGCCAGGTGATCTCGCCCAGAACCTGGGACACCGTCTTCTGGGGAGCGGTCGCGGAAGCAGCGCCGTCGGCCATGATCGAAACTCCGTTGGGTCGGCCGGCCCTCCGCGATGGAGAGCCGGCCCTGTCGTACTCGGTTTGGTAGCAGCTGGAGCCTAGGCCGTCAGCAGCGGCTGGGCGGCCTTGAGGCCCGCCGAGGCCGCCAGCGGCGTCTCGCGCGAGGCCCCCTCGCGGGTCCAGACCGCAGCCCCGCCCCCGGCCCGGCCGCCGAAGCCGGCCATGGCCTGGCGCAGCAGCGCCTGGTCCTGCGCCAGCGAGGCGTCCAGCGCCCCGGCGGCCGCCAGGCCAAGGCCTCCGGGCCCGGCGTCCATCGCCGCCAGCCGCGCGGCCAGCGAGCCGCCGCCCAGCAGCTCCGAGCCGGCCTCCTGGCGCCACCAGGCGCTGGAGGCGGCGCCGGAGCCGCCATAGGCCGCGCCGGCGTCCAGGGGCTCGCTCGCGGCCAGGGACAGGCCAAGGCCCGCCGAGCCGAAGCTCACCCCCAGCCCCGCCGGATCGGCGGCCAAGGCCCCCTGCCCGCCGGCCTGGCCCAGCCCCTCCAGGCTCACCGACCTGGCCGCCTGGGCGTAGCCCTGGTCGACCACGTCCCGGCGCGCCTTGGCCGCGGCGTTCAGGTCGTTGGCCAGCGCCTGCTGGGTCGAGATCATCCGCACCTTGCCGCTCGGCTGCTGGCCCGTCAGCCAGCTGGCCTGCTCGGAGGCGCTCATCTTCGTCCAGCGCGCCGCGATCGTCGCATCGACCCGGTCATGGTCGCTGAAGTCCAGCCCGGCGGCGGCCTTGACCTCGTCGTAGCCGGCCCCGATGGCGTCCAGCAGGCCCTTCCTGGCCTTGATCCGCGCGGCCTTGGCCGCCGCCTTCGGATCGTTGGTCAGCTGGCCAAGCTCGCCGTCCTCGTCGGCCGCGCCCCACTCGGCCTGGTAGGCCCCCGCGTAGAGCCCCTCCGAGCCCAGCACCCGCCGCGCCAGGGCCACGTCGTAGCCCCCGCCCGTGCGGCCGTCGGCCCAGACGAAGCTGATCGTGTTCTGCACGAAGCTTTCGGTGGTCTGGTCGCGGGTCTGGCCGGTCGCCAGCCCGCCCAGGTTGATGGCCGCGATCCCCGCCTCCTCCAGGGTCCGCAGCTCGCCCGCCGTCGAGCGGCCGTTCTGGTTGGCGTCGACGAACAGCAGGATCTTGGAGAAGTCCCTGTCGTTCTTGTCGAGCATCCCGTCGCCGTTGGTGTCCCAGGTGCGCAGGCCCTCCAGGTCGCTGGTCGCACCCGGCTTGTCCTGCACGAACGACAGCTCCGACAGCCGGTTGATCGCCCCGTCGCCGTCGCGGTCCACCGCCAGGAAGCCGTCGCTGGGCCCCACCCAGCCGATCTGCGAGATCCCGCCGCCGGCCGTCCTGACCACCACGCTGGAGCTGTCCACCGTCGACAGGTCCAGCCCGTCGCCGTCCAGGTCCAGCGCGATCGGATAGGCGTAGTCGTAGTTGTAGGTGACGCTCTGGGTCCAGGCGATGTCCAACTTGCGCAGGTCGATCGAGGTTCCCCCGGCCAGCACGTACTCGACCGTGTTGAAGCTCTCGTAGAGGACGGTGTTGGAATAGCCGTCCATCACCACGTACTTGATCCCGCCGCCGACGATCTGCACCCGGTCGGCGACCTGGCTGGCCGTCTGGCCGGCGTCGGAGAGGTTGCGCGCCCCGATGTAGAGGTCCGCGCCCACCACCTCGTAGATCACGTCCTCGGCCGCCACGCTGGCCCCGAAGGCCAGGGTGTCCTCGCCGCCGGTGTCCCAGATGACGTCCAGCCCCTCGCCGCGGTCGTAGCCGAACTGGTCGTCGCCGTTGGAGGTGTGGATCTGGTCGGCGCCCAGGCCGCCGATCACCACGTTGCCGTTGCTCTCCACCTGGCCGCTCTGGGCGCCCCAGACGATGTCGTCGCCGTTCATCGCCATGATCAGGTCGGAGTTGGTCTTGCTGCCGACCAGGGTGGTGGAGTTATCGTCGCTGGCCACCCCGAAATTGATCGAGCCGATGTCCAGCTGCGAGGCCCCGCCCATGTCGATCGACTTGATCTTGTTGTTGCCCGCCGTCGGATAGAAGTTGGCGCCCACCCGCACCTGGGCGTCGCCCCGGATGCCCAGGTCCAGCCAGCCGCTCGCGCCGCCCGCCGTGCCGCCCCAGAGGTCCGAGAACTTCACGTCCTCGCCGAACGAGATCACGTTCCAGCCGCCGCTGTCCTCGACGATGGTGTCCGAGCCGTCCCCGCGGTTGAGAACGTAGGTGTCGGCCCCGCCCCCGCCGTAGAGATAGTCGTTGCCCGCCCCGCCGACGAAGGTCTCGTCGGCGTTGCCGCCGCCGATGGTGTCGGCGTAGGCCGTGCCGATCACGCCCTCCACGCCGCTCAGCGTGTGGTTCGACACCGTCCCGTCGGTTCCGCGCACCTGGGCGTAGCCGCTGCCCAGGTTGATGTTCAGCGCCGCCACCGTCGTCGTTGTGGTCTCATAGTGACCGCCCGTCGACACCCAGTACTGCGTGTAGTCCCACTGGTCGTATTCCCAGTAGCCGTCCTCGACCCACACCTGGTAGGTCGAGGTTCCGCCGGCGAAGCCTTCTGAATAGTCGACGAAGTCCATGCCCTCGCCGCCGATGTAGGTGTCCTCGCCGTTGGTGGCCACGATCCAGTCGTCGCCCGCCAAACCCTCGATGCGGTTGTGGAAGAAGTTGCCCTTCAGCAAATCCGCGGCGTTGGAGCCGCGCAGGTTCTCGATCTCCTGCAGGATGTCGCCCTCGGCGTCGCCGCCGAACGCCTCCCCGGTGGAAAGGTCGACATAGACCCCCGCCAGCGAACCCTCGTAGCTGGCGGTGTCGTAATAGCCGCCCCCCACCAGCAGGTCCGCGCCGCCGCCGCCTTCGAGAATGTCGTCGCCGTCGCGACCGTAGAGCTGGTCGTCGCCCGCCCCGCCCTTGAGCACGTTGTTTCCGGCCGATCCGAACAGGCGATCGCCGTACTCCGAGCCCGTGGCGTTCTCGATGCCGATCAGGCCGCTGCTGCTGTACCACTGCGAGCCGTCGGCGCTGCGCACCTCCAGCAGGCGGCTGGCCGGGTTGGCGATGCTGGCGTCCGGATGGCTGTTCCAGTCGGCGGGCCGCACGTCCAGGTCCAGCGTGACCCCGAAGCCGAACCGCTCGGCGCTGACCGTGTCGCTGCCGGTCGGGTCGCTGCTGAAGTTGAAGTTGCCGCCGACGATCCAGTTCCAGGTGTAGTCGGCCGTCAGGATGAAGGTGTCGTTACCGTCCTCGCCCTGCAGGGTGTCGGCCCCGTCGCCGCCGACCAGCACGTCGTCGCCCGTTCCGCCATAGAGGCCGTCGTCGCCCGTGTCGCCGGCCAGATAGTCGTCGCCCGAGCCGCCGACCAGGGTGTCGTTGCCGCCCCGTCCGAGCAGGGTGTCGTTGCCGTCGCCGCCGTCGATGTAGTCGTTGCCGCCGCGGCCATCCAGCCAGTCCCAGCCGCTGCGGCCGTAGAGCTGGTCGCCGCCCTGACCGCCGACGAAGATGTCGTCGCCGCCCGAGACCGTCGTCCAATAGGACGTGTCGACCCACTCGTAGTCCCAGCCGTTGTAATAGTTGTAGCCGTCCGAGACGTATTCGTCGTGATTGTCGTCGATCACCACCCCGCCCGTATTCAGGCGCTGGTCGATGAAGTCGTTGCCCGAGGTCGTCGCGCCCGGCGTGGTGATCGCATAGCCGATCTGCGACAGGTCCTCGATGTTCAGCACCTCGCCCTCGGTGTCCCAGCTGGACGTCGCCGTGCCGGCCGCCCGCGAGGTCGGCTGGGTGAAGAAGCCGAACGGCGCCTCGCCCCCGTTGGCCACCAGGCGCAGGACCATGCGCCGATAGGCCGTGCCGGCCGGAGCCGTAGCCGTGCCGCTGAGGGTGTTGAAGTTGGCCAGGTTACCCTGCCAGGCGCCGCTTTCCAGGCCCGAACCGCCTATGAACACGGCGCTCAGCAGGTTCATGTTGGCGTCGTAGAACTCCATGTACATCTGGGACGTGCCCCGATGCTGAGCGGCCTTGACCGAGGCCTCGTAGACCGTGCCGCCCGCCGACACCATCACCGCCGAACGCACGTCGATGATCGAGCCCGAAGCCGGCGTGCCCGGCATGTGCATCCAGAAGACGTCGTTGCCGCTGCCCGACCAGTCGGCGCTGAGGTTCACCCCGCGCTGCGGATTTCCGACCTGCCAGGTCGCCATGTCCCAACCGGCCAGCCCGTCGCCGAAGCGGGCGTTGAGCACCTCGTTGTCGCCGGGAGCGTCTTCGGCCTGGGGCAGGATCGAGAACAAGCCGTCGCTGCCGGCCTTGCGCGACTGGATCTCCATCCCGTCGCCGACCGCGAACACTCGCACGTCCTCGTAGCCCATCTTGCGGCTCTTCAGGTCGAAGCTGTCGAGGAACCCGCGCAGCCCGCCGTAGAAGTCGGAGGTGGCGAACTTGTCGAGGCCAAGTTCGTTGACCCGCTGGAGCGTGATGATCCAGGG
>JASGDR010000641.1:0-2656 GCA_047607095.1 Caulobacter sp. | reverse complement strand
GCGGAACCTAAGCGTTCGCGGCCTCGCGCGCCAGACATGCGTAACGCGGACCGACGGGATGGAGCGTTTGACGTCAGGCCTGCAACGCGCGCCCGTTGCGAGGTCACGCATATGCCTTTATCAGGCTGCATGACGCCGGTCGGGGCTCTCCCTACCTGGCAATCCTTTTCGAACCGGACGTTTCATGCGCCGCACGCTTTCCGTCGCCCTCAGCGCCACGATGGCCCTGTCGTTCGCCATGACCGCCATGAGCGCTCACGCCCAGATGGGCGGCGGCATGGGCGGCCAGGGCGGTCCCGGCGGCGGCGCCGGCGGCGATGACGACGGCGGCGCCAAGAAGAAGAAGCGCGACGAGGAGTGGAACCAGCCCAAGGCTCCGCTGGCCCAGCTGCGCAACGCCGGTCCGTGCCCCTTCGTGAAGGTGCTGTACGACGCCAGCCGCTACATCGAGTTCAAGGGCGGCAAGGAAAGCGCTTCGGCCACCGGCTATACGGGCGAGATCCAGGGCGTGTCGTCGGGCTGCGCCTACAAGAACGACGAGCCGATCCGCATGCAGGTCGAGGTGCTGTTCGCCCTGGGCCGTGGTCCGGAAGCGGCCGAGCCGCATAAGACCTACCGCTACTGGGTGGCCGTCACCGAGCGCAACAAGGACGTGCTGGCCAAGGAATATTTCGACCTGCCCGTCACCTTCCCGACCAGCGGCGACCGCGTCTACGCCACCGAGAAGCTGCAGACCATCACCATCCCGCGCGCCGACATCAAGACGAGCGGCAGCAATTTCGAGGTCCTGATCGGCTTCGACGTCACCCCGGAAATGGCCGCGTTCAACCGCGACGGCAAGCGCTTCCGGGTCAACGCCGGCCAGACCGCCCAGGCCCAGCAAGCAGGGACTCCTCCTAAGCAATGAACGATTTGAAGCGGTCCTTGAGCGAGGCGGCCGCGGCCGCTTTCCAGGCCGCCGGACTGTCTCCCGACTTCGGGCGCGTCACGGCGTCCGACCGGCCCGACCTTGCCGACTTCCAGTGCAACGGCGCCCTCGCCGCCGCCAAGAGCGCCAAGCGTAATCCCCGCGAGATCGCCGTCCAGGTAGTCGATCAGCTGAAGGCGGATCCGCGCCTGGCTTCGGTCGAGATCGCCGGTGTCGGCTTCATCAACATGCGCGTCAGCCCCTCGGCCCTGGCCGAGCGCGCCGACCAGATCGCCGCCGACCCGCGCGCCGGCGCCAGCCTGCTGGCCGAGCCGCGCCGCGTGCTGGTCGACTACGCCGGCCCGAACGTGGCCAAGCCGATGCACGTGGGCCACCTGCGCGCCTCGATCATCGGCGAGTCGATCAAGCGCCTGTACCGCTTCCGCGGCGACCAGGTGGTGGGCGACGCCCACTTCGGCGACTGGGGCTTCCAGATGGGCCTGCTCATCACCGCGGTGATGGACGAGGACGCCTTCATCGCCGCCCTGATGGAAAAGCTGCCGGACGCCCCGCGTGACTTCTCCGACGCCGACGCCGCCAAGGTGCGCGCCGAGTTCGCCGGCCGCGTGACCCTGGCCGACCTCGACCGCCTGTATCCGGCCGCCGCCGCGCGCGCCAAGGAAGACGCCGACTATCGCGACCGCGCCCGCAAGGCGACGGCCGACCTGCAGAACGGCCGCTTCGGCTACCGTCTGCTGTGGAAGCATTTCGTCGAGGTCAGCCGCGTGGCCCTGGAGCGCGAGTTCCATGCCCTGGGCGTCGACTTCGACCTGTGGAAGGGCGAAAGCGACGCCGACCCGCTGATCGCGCCGATGGTGCGCCAGCTGGAGGACAAGGGTCTGCTGGTCGAGGACCAGGGCGCCCGCATCGTCCGCGTGGCCCGTCCGGGCGAGACCAAGAAGAAGAAGCTGCCCGACGGCTCGGTGATCGAGGTCGAGAGCCCCGATCCGCTGCTGGTGGTGTCGTCGGAAGGTTCGGCCATGTACGGCACGACGGACCTGGCCACGATCCTGGACCGCCGCCAGTCGTTCGACCCGCACCTGATCCTCTACTGCGTGGACCAGCGCCAGGCCGACCACTTCGAGCAGGTGTTCCGCGCCGCCTACCTGGCCGGCTACGCCCAGCCGGGCGGCCTTGAGCACATCGGCTTCGGCACCATGAACGGCGCCGACGGCAAGCCGTTCAAGACCCGCGCCGGCGGCGTGCTGAAGCTGCACGACCTGATCGAGATGGCCCGCGAGAAGGCCCGCGAGCGCCTGCGCGAAGCCGGCCTCGGCTCGGAACTGTCGGCGGAGGCCTTCGAGGAGACGGCGCACAAGGTGGGCGTCGCCGCCCTGAAGTTCGCCGACCTGCAGAACTTCCGCGGCACCTCCTACGTCTTCGACCTCGACCGCTTCACCAGCTTCGAGGGCAAGACCGGCCCGTACCTGCTGTACCAGACCGTCCGCATCAAGAGCATCCTGCGCAAGGCCGCCGAGCAGTCGGCCGCCGCGGGTCCGGTGATCGTGGCCGAACCGGCCGAGCGGGATCTTACCCTGCTGCTGGACGCCTTCGAGGGCGCGCTCTCGGAAGCCTACGACAAGAAGGCCCCGAACTTCGTGGCCGAGCACGCCTACAAGCTGGCTCAGGGCTTCTCGAAGTTCGGGGCCTTCTTGTCGTAGGCTTCCGAGAGCGCGCCCTCGAAGGCGT
>JASGDR010000640.1:0-3345 GCA_047607095.1 Caulobacter sp. | reverse complement strand
CAAGGAGATCAAGACCCTGATCTCCTTGGCGGCCTCGGCCGAGCGCTGGGCCAGGGCCCGCACTTCCTGGGCGACGACCGCGAAGCCCTTGCCCGCATCACCCGCACGGGCGGCTTCGACGCCGGCGTTCAGGGCCAGGAGGTTGGTCTGGAAGGCGATCTCGTCGATCACGCCGATGATGTTGCCGATCTGGCCCGAGGACTGCTCGATCTCGGTCATCGCGCTGACGGCCTGGCTGACGATCGTGCCCGAGCGTTCGGCGTCGGCGCGGGCGGCGGCGACCACGCTGGAGGCTTCCTTGGCGCCGGCCGCGGTCTTGCGGACGGTGGCGGTGATCTCGTCGAGGGCGGCGGCGGTCTCTTCCAGGCTGGCGGCCTGCTGCTCGGTGCGGCGCGACAGGTCGTCGGAGGCCTGGGCGATCTCTTCCGAACCGGCGCGGATGCCGCCGGTGGCGCCGTTGATGCCGCGCAGGGCGTCCTGCAGGCGGGCGGCGGCGGCGTTGAAGTCGGACTTCAGCTGCTGGGCCTTGGGCGCGAAGTGGACGTCGATGCGGTAGGTCAGGTCGCCGTCGGCCATGGCGCCCAGGGCGTCGCCCAGGGCCTGGATGGCGATGCGGTCGGTTTCGGCCTCGGCGGCCTTCTCGGCTTCGCGTTCGGCGCGCTCGCGCTCGGTGCGGGCGGCGGCGGCGGCGGCGTCCTGCTCGAGCTGCAGCTTGTGGATGGCCGCGTCCTTGAAGGTGGCGACGGCGCCGGCCATCTCGCCGATCTCGTCCTTGCGGCCGGCGGCCGGCACGGCCACGCCGTTGTCGCCGGCGGCCAGGCGGCGCATGGCGGCGGTCATGGCGGCGACCGGAGCGGCGATGCCGCCCGTCAGCATCAGCCCGCCGGCGACGGCGACGGCCAGGGTGACGATGATGCCTCCGACCAGCACCAGGGTGTTGGTCAGCGACGCCTTTTCCTGGGCCTTGGCCTGGGCGGCGACCACGGCTTCGGCGTCGTCGGTGATGGCCTGGATGGCGTCCTCGACCGGCTCGACGGCCTTGTCGGCGACGCCGTCGTGCTTGACCAGTTCGACGGCCTGGGCGCGGGTCGCCGGATCGGCGCCCAGCTGCTCGGCGGGATCAATGGCCAGCTTGCGATAGTTGGCGTAGGCGGCCTCGACGGCGGCGATGCGGTTCAGGTCGGCCTCGTCCGACCCGGCCAGCTTGCGCAGGTCCTCCAGGGCGGCGAAGAACTTGGGCTTGTGGGCCTCTTCCAGGCGCTTGACGTAGTAGTCGTCGCCCGAGAGCAGGAAGCCGCGCAGCGAGTTCTCCTGGCGGGTCAGCCGGAAGGCGGCCGTGTCGGCGGCGCGAAGGCTTTGCTGGGCCAGCGTCGACTGCTTCACCGAGGCCTCGTAGACCTCCTGGTTGATGAAGAGCGTCACGCCCATGGCGATGATCGCGGCCAGCATGACGCCGAACACCACCATCAGCTTCTGGGGAATCTTCAAGTCACCAAAACGCACGGCCCGCCTCCAGAATTTCGTCCCGACTTTTGCGCCTGCAAGCACATGTCACGACCGAAGCTCTGGCGACTTCGCGGTTTCCACGACATTAACCGTACTGTGGCGGAACGTCGCACCCCAAGGCATTGAAACTGAAAGCCGTTCTCGGCGGTAACGCGGTTCGATCACCCAGGATTGCGCTGCGTAAGCGGTTACCGTCGATCACCAGGCCGCCGGCTCCACCAAAAGGGGAGCCGACGGTGCGACAACATCGCCGCGAAAAATTATCACCGGCGTCGAATTAGTGGGCTTCGTCCCAGTTGTGGGCGGCGCGAGCCTCCACCGTCAGGGGAACCGACAGCGCCACGGCCGGCTCGGCCGCGCCCTCCATCACCTGCCGGGCCAGCGCGCAGACGGCCTCGGCCTCGGCCTCGGGCGCCTCGAACACCAGTTCGTCGTGCACCTGCAGCAGCATGCGCGCCGACAGGCCCGCCTCTTCCAGCGCCCCGGGCATGCGCACCATGGCCCGGCGCATCACGTCGGCGGCCGCGCCCTGGATCGGGGCGTTGATGGCGGCGCGCTCCGAGAACTGCCGCTGGCCCACCGACTTGGCGTGGATGTCGGGGATGTTGATCTTGCGGCCGAAGATCGTGCTCACGTAGCCGTGCTCGCGCACGAAGGCCTTGGTGGCGTCCATATAGGCCTGGATGCCGGGGAAGCGCTCGAAGTAGGTCTTGATGTAGGCCCCGGCCTCGCCCTGGCCGATGCCAAGCTGGTTGGCCAGGCCGAAGGCGCTGATGCCGTAGACGATGCCGAAGTTGATGGCCTTGGCCCGGCGGCGGATCAGCGGGTCCATGCCCTCGATCGGGGTGTCGAACATCTCCGAGGCCGTCATGGCGTGGATGTCGAGACCGTCGCGGAACGCCTGCTGCAGCTGCGGGATCTGGCCGATGTGGGCCAGGAGGCGCAGTTCGATCTGGCTGTAGTCGGCGCTGATCAGCACCTTGCCCGGCTCGGCGACGAAGGCCTTGCGGATCTTGCGGCCCTCCTCGGTGCGCACCGGGATGTTCTGCAGGTTCGGATCCGACGACGACAGGCGCCCCGTCGTGGTCGCCGCCAGGGCGTAGGAGGTGTGAACCCGACCCGTGCGTTCGCTCATCGCGGCGATCAGGTTCTCGGTATAGGTGCCCTTCAGCTTCGAAAGCTGGCGCCAGTCGAGGAGCACGCGCGGCAGTTCGTGTTCGTTGGCCAGGCTTTCCAGCACGTCGCTGTCGGTCGACCACTGGCCGGTGGCGGTCTTCTTGCCGCCCTTCATGTTCAGCTCGCCGAACAGCACGTCGCCGATCTGCTTGGGGCTGCCCAGGTTGAACGGGCGGCCCGCCAGCTTCTGGGCCTGCTCCTCGAACTCGGCCATGCGCAGCGAGAACTCGTTCGACAGGCGGCGCAGGGTGTCGGGATCGACGCGGACGCCGTCGTTCTCCATGGTCGCCAGCACGGCCGGCAGCGGACGCTCGAGGGTCTCGTAGACGGTCAGCAGGCCCTCGGCCGCCAGGCGCGGCCGCAGCACCTCGTAGAGCCGCAGGGTGACGTCGGCGTCTTCCGCGGCGTAGGCCGTGGCCTTGTCGAGGGCCACGTGCTTGAAGCTGATCTGGCTCTTGCCCGTGCCCGCGACTTCCTTGAACGCAATGGGCTTGTGGCCCAGCCACAGCTCCGACAGCTCGTCCATGCCGTGGCCGTGCAGGCCCGCCTCCAGCACGTAGCTGATCAGCATGGTGTCCTCGATCGGGGCGACCTTGATCCCCCGGCGGGCCATCACGGCGATGTCGTACTTGGCGTTCTGGGCGACCTTCAGCACCGCCGGGT
>JASGDR010000639.1:0-3681 GCA_047607095.1 Caulobacter sp. | reverse complement strand
GCGCGGCCGTGATGGCCGCGCCCTTCTCGAAACCTCGGCAGTCTGGAACCGCCCTCACCGCCCCGGGCGGGCGAAGGCGGCGACCTTGGCGCGGGCCGCGTGCACGGGGTGTTCCGGCTCGGCGTAGCGCTGGACGGGGGCGGCCTGCCCCGCTCCGCCGATCCGGAAACCGCCGACGTGGTTGGCGAGGTCCGCGGCTTCGGCGCGCAGGGCGCGGGTGGCGTCGGTGGAGCGCTGGGCCATGGCGGTGTTGCGCTGGGTGACCTGGTCGAGCTGGCCGACGGCGCTGTTGACCTCGCCCAGGGCCGAGGCCTGCTCGTTGGCCGAGGCGGCGATCTCGTTGACCAGGCTGTCGATGGCGCCGACCTTGTCGACGATGCCGCGCAGGGCGTCGCCGGTCTGGCGGACCAGCTCGACGCCCTCGCTGACCTGGCGGCTGGAGTCGGAGATCAGGCTCTTGATCTCCTTGGCCGCGTCGGCCGAGCGCTGGGCCAGCGCGCGCACTTCCTGGGCGACGACGGCGAAGCCCTTGCCCGCATCGCCCGCCCGGGCGGCCTCGACGCCGGCGTTGAGGGCCAGCAGGTTGGTCTGGAAGGCGATCTCGTCGATCACGCCCAGGATGTGGTTGACCTGGTTGGACGAGCCCTCGATCTGGGTCATGGCCTCGGCGGCGCGGGTGACCACCACGCCCGAGCGCTGAGCCTCGGTGGCGGCCTCGCCGACGCGGGTCGAGACCTCGCGGGCGCTCTGGGCGGTCTTGGCGACGGTCGAGGTCAGCTGTTCGACGGCGGCGGCGGTCTGCTCCAGCGTGGCGGCCTGCTGCTCGCTGCGCAGGGCCAGGTCGTCGGCGGCGGCGGCGATGTCGTCGGCGCCCGAGCGGATGCCGCGGGTGGCGCGATCGACCGCGCCCATGGCCTCGGCCAGAGCGGCGGCGGCCTGGTCGAAATCGGCCTTCAGGCTGACGAACTCGGGCGACAGGGCGCCGTCGACGCGGGCCGACAGATCGCCGGCCGCCAGGCGCGACAGGGCGTCGCCGACCGAGCGCACGGCGTCGGCCTGGCGCTGTTCGGCGCTGGCGCGCTCGGCCTCCAGCTGGTCGCGGTCGTCCTGCAGCAGCTCCAGATAGGTCGAGATGGCCAGGTCCATGTCGAGGAACACGGCCTTGGTCAGGGCCACCAGGCCGTCGGCCAGCTCGGCGTCGTTCCTGGCGCTGGCGAACAGGCTCTTGGCGCGCTTTTCGACCATGGCGCGGATCAGCTTCTCGGCCACCAGGGCGTAGCCGCCGATGTACCAGCGCGGCTCCAGGCCGATGACGGCGTGGGCCTTGCCGATGCGGGCGACGTCGCCCTCGTAGTCGGCGCCGTATTCGGCGGTCGCCAGACGGCGCCAGTGCGAAGCCTGACGGCCCTGGGCGGCGCCGATATGGGCGTCGTTGGAGAACATCTTGCGGGTCTCGGGGAAGGCCCGGACCTGCGCGTAGAAGGCGTCGAGCGCCCCGTTGATCTCGGAGTCGATCAGCGGCTTGGCCGCGCGCAGGGCGGCGCGGTCCTTGTGGTCGAAACGCATGAAGCTCATGCGTTGATCGAGCTGGTTCTGCGCGCTCATGCCGACACCCCGAGTCACTGAAAATCCTGGTCAGGAGAGCCGTGACGGCAATTCGTTAACCAAGATTGAAACCCGGGGCGAGCAAGGGCGAATGCTCGCCTGTCGAGCCCTTAAGAGCTCGCGGACGTGCGGCGGAAGGTCGCTTTCGGCCCAGGTCTTCAGGCGCTCCACAGATAGCGCCAGGTCTCCGAGATCGGCGCGTCGCCGCGCACCAGCCGCAGGCTGAGCTCGGCCTGGCCGGCCGTCGGCTTCAGGCCGAAGGCGGCCCGCACCGTGGCCTCGCGCGGATAGGGAGTGATGTTGCTCCAGGTCGTCTGGCCGCCCTTGGCCTCGATCTGCAGCTGCACGCCGTCCAGCCCGTCGGCCAGCATCGGACCGGAGAGATCGACGGTGAACATCCGCAGGCCCGCCTGGGCGTCGGCCCCGGTGCGGGTGCGCACCACCCTCGCCTCGCCGTCGCCGATCCGCTCGCGGCCCCAGTGCAGGCGGTAGGAGAGATCGACGCGCGAGCCGGCCTCCCAGGGGGCGTCGGGCCGCCAGAAGACGGCGATGTTGTCGTCGGTCTCCTTGCGGGTGGCCAGCTCCGCCAGCACCACCGCGCCCTTGCCCCAGGCGCCCAGCGGCTCGACCCACAGGCTGGGCCGCAGGTCGTAGCGGGCCTCGAGGTCGCCGTAGTCCTCCAGCCGCCGGGCCCGCTGCACCAGGCCGAAGCCCCGGGGGTTCTCGTCCTGGAAGTACGACAGGCGGTGGGCGGTCGGGTTGGTCAGCGGCCGCCAGATCTGCTCGCCCGCGCCGGTCAGCATGGCCAGGCCGTCGCTGTCGTGCACGGCGGTGCGGAAGTCGTCGCCGCGCGGCCCGTCCGACACGTTGAACAGGAACATGCTGCTCTGGGCGGCCACGCCCATCTTGGTCATCCGCACGCGCGGGAAGATCGTCGCGGTCACGTCGAACACCACCGACTGCCCCGGCCGGATCACGAAACTGTAGGCGCCGGTGCAGCTGGGGCTGTCCATCAGGGCGTGGACGGTCACGGTCTCGGCGTCGCCCTCCGGACGTTCCAGCCAGAAGCGCTCGAAGCTGGGAAACTCCTCGTTGGGCTCGCCGGCGCCGATGGCCAGGCCCCGCGACGACAGGCCGTAGAACTGGTCGCGGCCCAGGCTGCGGAAATAGCTCGCGCCCTGGAAGACGGCGATCTCGTCCAGCTTGTCGGCCCGGTTCAGCGGCCACAGCAGGCGCAGGCCCGAGAAGCCGCCGATGGCCTTGGCCGCCTGGGCGTGCTTGCCCGGCACGTCGAACATCTCCGGATCGAACGCCACCGGCCGCGCCACGCCGCCCTCGACCTCGTAGATCGGGAAGGTGCGCGGATAGAGATAGGCCGGCGGGAAGAACTCGGCCCGGAACGGCGCCGGGCGGTCGGCCCAGAGGGCGTGCTCGCCGCGGAAGCGGATGCGGAAATAGTCGTCGTACGACAGACCCGCCAGGCCCTTGTTCCCGCCCGTCGCCGGGGCGCGCCAGGGCTTCCTGGCCAGGGCCTGGGCCAGGTCGCGCAGGCCGTCCGGCGAGAACGGCTCGCCGGCCTGGGCCGGGTCGGTTTGCGCTGCGGCAAGACGCGGGAGCATGGCGACCAGGGCTCCGAATGACAGGGCGCCGAGCGCGCCGCGCCGGCTGTGCGTACCGAATTCCATGCGGCCCCTTCTATGCCGCGCGCCTCTTCGGCGCTACGAACCGGGCGTTGGATTACCGCGGTTTGACGGCGCCATTGCGGCGGCGCCGCATAAACCCTCAAGACGGATCGTCCGGGTTGCGCCACGATATGAACGCAACAAGCTGCGCCTTGACGCGTTTGAGCCGGCGGCGCAGTCCCTGTTAGGCTGAGTCAGCAACGAGGGATCAGCGCAGTAAATGGGCGTACGGGCTGAATTCACCCTGGAGGAAAAGGACGGCGGCAAGTCCGTGGTCCTGTCCGGGGACTGGACGGCGCGCGGCATGGCCGACGCGGGGCTGCGCCTTGCCGAGGCGATGAAGGGGTCCGACTCGTTCGACCTCGACCTGACCGGCATGAACCGCTGCGACACG
>JASGDR010000638.1:0-3382 GCA_047607095.1 Caulobacter sp. | reverse complement strand
TCGGAACGACGTTGAGGTCGTTGTCGCCCGAGAAGCGACGGCCGTCGATCAGCACCAGGGTGCGGCTGATGCCCAGGCCGCGCAGGTCGACCGGAGCGTTGCCCGCGCCGGTGTTGGTGCCGGTGGTCTGAGCCGAGGTCGTGGCGCGGAACTGCGGCAGGTCGTTCAGGGCGGCGGCGACGTTGGGACGCGCGCCGACGCTGAGGTCTTCGGCCGAGACGTGCACGGTGGGCGTCGGAGCCTGGAAGCCGGCGCGGTCGATGCGCGAGGCGGTGACGACTATTTCGCCGACGCTGCTGTCGTCCTTTTCGCCGCTGGCGGTCTGGGCGAAGGCCGCGCCGTGCAGCGCGAGCGCCACGGGCAGGATGCTGCCGCCGATCAGCAGGGCGCGGCGGGTTTGACGTGAAAATGCCAAGTGAGATCCCCTCTCAAGTATGCAGTCGACAGTCGCCCGCGCCCGGACGTCCCTTTGAGTGGACGTTCCAAGGGCTTCGGCCCGCCACGGACGCACGATGCGCCGCTCGCGAAACCGCAAGGCGTTCCTCTGCCCCCGCTGTCTTGTGGCCTGAGAGATTCGGAACGCGACGCGCCCTTGCTCCTTCGGCGAGGCGCCTCGTTCAGAGGCGACTGCTTTCCAGCTTCCTTGTGCTCCGCGGTCCTTTTGCCTGAGCGTTTCCGGGGCGGTTGCGCCTTCGGCGTCGGGTCGAACCTGATCTCTTCCGCAAGAGCCAGCCCAATACGAACGGTTCGCCGCATGGCGTCAAAACGCCTCAAACCGGCAGAAATACCCCACATCAGCAACAATGAAGAAAGAATATTTCCAAAGCCGGATCGCACGGGCGGCCCGGCGTCCTCGGCGGATATCCAGATTCAACGGCGTGACAGGTCGGTGACAGCTTCGACGACGCCGCGTGGAAGGCGAGAAATGGGCGACCTCGTCGGCAATCGGCCAAATCGCCGAACTTATGCGCAGACAATGCTCAAGGTTTGACCATATCGGCGCGATCGAGCGCTCCGCCCTTCCAGCGGGCCAGCAGTTCGGCGCGCCGCCCCTGGTCGAAATTGGCCAGCAGCGCGGGGCCGACGCGGATCGGACGCCCGCCCGGCGGGGGCGTCGCGCCCAATCCCGGACGGATGGGCGTCAGCCGGACTTCGAGCAGAACCCGCTGGCCGGCGTCCGACATCAAATAGTCCAGGAACAGGCGGGCCGCGCCGGGATGCCGCGCGAGGCGGGTGATGAAGGCCACCCGCGAGATCGACAGGTGATAGTCCTCGGGCACGACATAGTCGATGTCGGGCCCCTGCTGGCGCACGTACCAGTCGGCGTAGGAGCCGTTCATGTCGAGCGCCAGCAGATGCTCCCCGGACGCCACGCGGTCCAGCATCGGCTTGCCCGGCACGTAGGTATGGACGCCGGTCGCGGCGATCGCGTCGTACAGCGCCCAGGCGTCGGGATAGAACTGGGTGTTGCTCGACAGGTAGAAGAAGCCCATGCCGCTGCGCTCGGGGTCATACATCGCCACCTTGCCGCGCCAGCGCTCGGGATGGGCGCGCAGGGCCGCCAGCAGCGCGGCGTGGCTGCGCGGCGCTTCGCCGTCCTTCAGGAGCCGCTTGTTGTAGACGAAGACGATCGGTTCGCTGGTGATGCCGAACCCCTGGTCGCGCCAGCGCGCCCAGGTGGGCAGGTTCCGGGCTTCCGGACTGCGGTAGGTCTGGGCGTAGCCGTCGTTGATCAGCTTGACCTGCGTGTCCATCGCCGAGGTCCAGACGACGTCGGCCACGGGCTTGCCGAGTCTGGCCTCCTCGATCACCCGGGCCTGCATGTCGCGCGAGGTCAGCACGACGAACTTGAGCTTCACCTTCGGGAACCGGCGCTCGAAATCCTCGACCAGCCTCTGATGGACGTCGTTGTTGATGTAGACGACGACCTCGCCTTCCCTTTCGGCCTTTCGGACGTCCCAGCCGCTGGTGGCCTGCCCCGGCGCCCGCGGGGCGCAACCGGCGAGGACCGAGACGAGCGCGATCACACCGAGCACGGCGGCGATACGGCTTCCCTTGACCTGGACTGGCAATCGGCGTCGGATGGCCGCGCTCCTTCAATGTGAAGCCTGTCGCTACATCCCCGATGAAGATACTCGTTGTCGAGGATGATCTGCTCCTCCGCCGTTCGCTGATCGCCACCCTCGAGAGCGAGGGCCATGCGCCGGTCTGCGTCGAGACGGGGGCCGAGGCCCTGGCCCTGGCCGCGCGATCCGACTTCGACGCCATGGTGCTCGACATCGGCCTACCCGACATCGACGGCTTCGAGATCCTGGGCCGCCTGCGCCGGGAAGGCTTTTCCACGCCCATCGTCGTGCTGACGGCCCGCGACGCGGTGCAGGACCGCATAGCGGGCCTGGACATGGGGGCCGACGACTACGTGCTGAAGCCCTTCGATCCGTTCGAACTGGTGGCGCGCGTCCGCGCCGTCGTGCGGCGCAAGGGCGGATACGCGGCCCGCAACGTCAGCGTCGGAACCCTGACCTGCGACTGGGAGGCCGGCGCGGCCTGGGTCGGCGAGCGCCGCCTCGACCTGCGCCCCCGCGAGTGGGCGGTGCTGCGCGCGCTGGCCACCCGTCCCGGCCGCGTGGTCGACCGGGTGCAGCTGACGACCGAGGTCTTTCCCGACGATCAGTCGGTGCAGCCCAACGCGCTGGACGTCCATGTCGGCCGCCTGCGCCGCAAGCTGCTGCCCGACGGACCCAGGCTGCAGACCCTGCGCGGCGCCGGCTACCGGCTCGATCCGTGAAGGCGCGCCGCCCCAGCCTCGTCGGCCGCCTGCTGATCGCCCAGGTGGCCCCGCTGGCCTTGCTGGGCGCGGCCCTGGCCCTGGCGGGGGCTCTCGCCGCCATCAAGGTGGTCGAAAAGACCTCGGACCGTCTGCTGGCCGGATCCGTCGCCTCGATCGTCGCCCAGATCGGAAGCCGCGACGGCGAGGCCCGGGTCGCGCTGCCGCCCTGGTCGCTCGGCCTGCTCGACAATCCCGAACGCGACGCGGTGTTCTATGCCGTTCGGGAAGGCTCCCGCCTCGTCACCGGTTACGAAGACCTGCCACGCCCGCCCGCGCCGGCGCCCAACGAGACCAGCTTCAGCTACGCGCAGATGCGCGGCTACAAGGTGCGCATGGCGCAGTCGACGGTGATGATCCCCGGGGTCCGGGATCCCGTGGTCGTGGCCGTGGCCCAGAGCCTGGACTCCCGCCACGCCAGCGTGCGCGACCTGCTTTTCAACCTGATCGGACTGCCGGTTCTGCTGGTCGTGGTCGCCGCCGCCCTGGAGGCGCCCGCCGTCGGCTGGGGCCTGGCGCCGCTGCGCCGCCTGGCCGAGGACCTGACGGCCAGGG
>JASGDR010000637.1:0-7457 GCA_047607095.1 Caulobacter sp. | reverse complement strand
GTGCACCGAACCGCCGCCGGCCGACTCGCCGAAGACCGTGATGTTATCGGGATCGCCGCCGAAGGCCGCGGCGTTGGCCTTGATCCATTTCAGGGCGGCGATCTGGTCCATGTAGCCGTAGTTGCCCAGCCGCCCGCCGTCGGCGTTGGCGGCGGTCAGGGCCGGATGGCCGAAGAAGCCGAAACGTCCGACCCGGTAGTTGAAGCTGACGAAGACGACGCCCTGCCTGGCGAACTGCGCGCCGGAATAGACCTCGGGCGAGGAGCCGCCGTTGACGAAGCCGCCGCCGTAGATCCAGACCATGATCGGCAGCTTCTTGGCGCTGGCCTCGGCGGGCCGCCAGACATTGGCCACCAGGCAGTCTTCCGCCGGCTCGGTTCCCAGCGGCGCGGCGTCGCTCGGGAAGGGTTTCTGCATGCAGTCGTGACCGTAGGCCGCGGCCGGGCGCACGCCGGTCCAGGCCAGCGCCGGCTGCGGGGCGCGCCAGCGCAGGTCGCCCACCGGCGGGGCCGCGAACGGCACGCCCTTGAACGCGATCACGCCGTCGGTCGCCACGCCCTGGATCTTGCCCGAGGCGATCGTGGCGATCGTCGCGTCGGAAGCCGCCGCTGCGCTCGCCGCGCCGATCACCGCCAGGCCCGCGCAGGCCAGAAGAATGCGTTTCATTCCCTACTCCCTAGATGGCGCGCCCCGTTACTCCGGGGCGCGCCTGTTGTGTCGCCGGGTCGTCGAAGCGACCGATCAGAAGGCCTTGGTCAGTTGGAACGACCACTGCCGTCCCATGACGTTGTGCACGTTGCCGTCGAAGGCGCTGCCGCTGGTCAGGGCGATCGGCGGGTTCTTGTCGGCCAGGTTCTGGACGTTGACCGAGGCGCGCAGGCCCTTGAGCCAGACGGGCCCCGATCCTTCCGGCACGGCGTAGGACAGGCCCGCGTCCAGCGTCGTCCAGCTGGCGATCTGGGTGTTGCCGACGACGACGCCGTTCACGGTCAGCGGCGCGGTGTTCTCGTAGCCGCCCACATAGTTGACGAACAGGTTGGCGCCCCAGCCGCCCTTGTTCCAGCCGAGATTCAGGCGGGCGCGCAGGCTGACCGGATAATAGAGCTCGTCGACGCGATCGATCTCGTCGACCGTCGGCGAGGCCTTGACCTTGTTGCTGAGGATCTTGGTCACCGACCCACCCACGGTCCAGCGACCGCGTTCGGTGTCGAACATGTAGGTCGTCTGCAGGTCGACGCCGTCCTGATAGGTCGAGGCCAGATTGGTCTTGCGGCCGTCGAGGATGACGTTGACCTGGCAGTAGGTGCCGACCACCGGCACGACGTAGTCGGCGATGCGCCCGGCCAGATAATTGCGCAGGACCGGGTCGTAGGTCGAAGGATCCGAGGCCACGCAGGTGCTCGGGTTGTTGATCACGGTGATGTACTTGGAGAACGCGGCGCGGTTCTGGGCGCTGGTCAGGAACTGGGCGTAGGCCGGCGTCGAGATCTGGTTCTGATAGTCGATCCGGTAGTAGGTGCCCGACACCCGCAGGCCCGAAAGCCTCGGCGGCGAGAAGTCGAAGCCGATCGACAGGGTGTCGGCCGTTTCCGGCTGCAGGTCGGCGTTGTTGCCCAGATAGACGAGCGCGCTGGTGTAGCCGGGGAACAGATTGCCGATGCTGGAGTCGCCAGACGCATTGAGCGTGGGCAGGCCCACCAGCTCGGCCGAGAACACCACCGGGCTCTTGTCGGTCAGGGTCGGGGCGCGGAACGAGCGGCCGACCGAGGCGCGGAAGTCCAGGGCGTCGTTGACGGTCCAGGTCAGGCCGACCTTAGGGTTGGTGGTGTCGCCGAAGTCGGAATAGTCGTCGTAGCGGGCGGCCAGGTCGATCGCCAGGCTCTGGACCAGCGGCACGCCGTTTTCGGCGGCGACGATGGGCACGTAGATCTCGGCGAAGACCGATTTGACCTTCCGGTTCTCGTCGGACTTGTTGTCGATGGCGAAGACGTTGGAGGCCCCGCGGTTGGCGCCGTTGGACAGCGTCTGGTGCTGATCGGAATATTCGCCGCCGACCGCTGCGCGCACCGTGCCGCCCGGCAGGCGGAACAGCGGGCCGTTAAACTTCAGCACGAAGTCGTTGAGGATGTTGCGGCTGTACTGGACGTTGGAGCCGGTGAAGCTGGAGATCTGGCTCTGGCTGAGCGCCGTGGTGCTGAAGGGGTTCAGCGTGCCGGCGTTCACTTGGGCGGCGTAGGCGTCGAGATTGACGTTGTTGCCGATGTTGCAGATGCCGCAGGTGCGGTCGGCGCCGTTGGTGTAGTAGGCCTCGCTGCGCCACCCCTTGGGCAGGTCGGCGTTGAAGCCGATGGTCTGGGTGTAGGCCGTGTCGGGGTTGTAGGTCTCGGTCAGGCCGACATAGCGATAGAAGTTGATGTCGAAGGTCTCGCCGCCGCTGGGGCAGGTGGTCGAGGCCGAACCGGGCGTGCCGGCGACGCCGGTCACGTAGTAGGGCGAGCTGCTGCAGACGTTGATGCTGCTGCCGGTGTTGGGATCGTACTGGTAGGTCGAGGTCTTACGGTGGGTGTAGAAGCCCTCGTAGAACACCGACAGCCAGCCCGTGACGTCCTGGTTGGCGAACAGCGCGAACTGCTGGCGCTTAATGTCGGGCAGGTAGTCGTTGTAGTAGGCCGTGTCGACCAGGGTCGTGGCGGTCAGCTGGGCGGCGGTGACGCCCGTCCCCGCCCCGGCCGGCAGGCCGTAGTAGGTGTAGGAGCCGTTCTGGTTCACTACCAGATTGCCCACCCCGCCCGACGAGATCGCGCCGTTGAGCACGCGGTTGTCCTCGCCCCCGAAGCGGCGCAGGTCCTGCATCAGGTAGGGGCTTTCCGAGCGCTTGCCGCGCGTGCGGTGCATGGAGTCGCCGGTCAGGATGACGTTGCCCTCGCCCAGGGCGTTCTCCCAGCGGCGGCCGATGGTGAAGGCCGCGCCGGTCTCCTGCGAGAACTTGTTGGTGTTGAAGCGGGCCGAGACCTCGGCGCCCTCGAAGTTCTTGCGCAGCACGTAGTTGATCACGCCGCTGACCGCGTCGGCGCCGTAGATGGCCGAGGCGCCGTCGGCGATGACGTCGACCCGCTCGATGGCCGCCAGCGGCACCTGGATCGCTTCGGTATAGGCGTCGGAGGCCCCGCTCGGGGCGACCCGGCGGCCGTCGACCAGGGTCAGGGTGGCGCCGTAGCCGATGCCGCGGATATTGACCGCCGTGCCCTGCGTGGAGTTGCCGCCGTAGCCGGTGGTGCCGCCCTCGCGATAGTTCTGGCCGCTGCCGCCGGCGTTGGGCGTGCTCTGGATCTGCGGAATGGTCTTGAGCACCTGGTTGATGTCGGTGAAGCCGGTCGCCTTGATGTCCTCGGCGCTCATGGTCACGGTCTGGCTGCCCACCGCCTTGACGCCGGCGATGTTGGTGCCGGTGGCGACGACCACGACCTCGTCGACGGCCGTTTCGGTTCCCTCACCGGTCGCCTGCTCTGCCTTGTCCTGGGCGAACGCCGGGGCGGCCACGGCCAGAACGCCCATGGACGCGGTCAGCAAAAGCGCAGCCACGGTCCGGCTGCGGTCACGGCTCAAGGACATCTGTCCCCCCTTGCATGTCGTTTTTCTTTTTGTCTTGGCGGCCGGAGCCCGAGCCGCGGGCCGTGTTTCAGACGGCGTCACGTTCGTTGCACTGACCTACGACAACGTTGTCGTAAGCGTTCGTCCACGGCTAAGCGATTTATTGGATCGACTGATAGACAATGGCGAACAATGGTCGCCGAGAGGTCGCAGGCGCGTTCAGTCCGCCTCGAAAAACGAGGTGGATCAGAATCTTGCGGAGAAGAACGGCGTCAATCCGGCAGGCCGACCACGCCGCCCTGGACGATGATCCGGTCGCGCGGCGGCGCTCGAAGGGCGATCGGCGGAATGTTTTCGAGGGTCAGCGGCGGCGCGTGTCCCGGCGTTCCCCCACGCGGACGGGTGCGCACGATCTGGCTGTCCGGCAGCGGCGCGCCCTCGGTCAGATGGGCCCACATCAGGTCGAGGGCCCGCAGGTGATAGTAGGTCAGCGGCACGAACCGGGTATCGAACCCGGGGCCGGAAAAGCCGAAGTGTTCGGCGTTCTCGACCTCCAGGTAGCGCAGCCGTCCCCGTCCGCCCTCCGCCAGGCTGTTCAGCGCCAGATAGGGCCTGGAGCTGAAGGCCGCCGGCACGCGGTTGTCGGCCCTGCCGTGGACGATGATCGCCGGCTTGCCGTGCAGGTCGCCGCTCGCCAGGAACTCCGCGATCCCGGCCTGGACGCGCCGGGCCTTCGCCGAGCGCCCGACCGCCAGCTCGCGCAGGCATAGCGCCCCGTCGAGATTGTAGTCCGCCCTGCCGGTGCTGGGCGACAGCGACAGGTCGTTGCGGAGCGGCCCGCGCGGATCGTCGTCGTTGACCAGGTCGATGCTGCCGACGGGCGCGCCTCCACCGCCCCGGGCGAAGATCTCGGCCAGTTCGGCGCGGGGAACCGCCCGCGGAACGCCCGCCGCATCGGTCGAGGCGTAGCTGTAGCCGCAGACCCGGTCCTCGACGCCGAAGCGGCCGTGGTCGCCCGCGTACTTGGCGGCGGTCGCATCGGGTCCCAGCAGATAGCCGAAAGCGGTCAGCGCCAGGGTCTCGGGCTCGAAGCCGTAGGCGACGAGCCGTCCCTCGGCCTCCCTCGCCAGCTCGGCCGGGCTCGCGCTCTTCAGCAGGCCCGCCTGCGCCAGCGAGGCGCAGCGTTCGGCGGCGTGGACGATGCGATCGGCGCCGGGCATGTCGGGCCGCGCCAGCACGGCGCAGGGCGCGTAGAGATTGCCGTAGGTGAAGTAGTCGAGCAGCGTCCGCCCCGAACCCACGCCCGGGCGCCCCGCCCGCAGCACCCGCGCCTGGTCGTTCGGCCTGACCTGGACCTGGGGCTCGCCGGCCACGACGCCGTCGATCAGGCCATGGACGTCCTTTTCGCCGGCGTAGAGCGCCGCCCCGCCGCCGTTCGAGCCGCCGGAGACGATCACCAGCGTGCTTTGCGCGGTCCAGCCGCCGCCGTCCCGGACGTTCAGCTGGTTCAGAGCGAAATCGATCGCGCGCAGGACGTCGTCGCCCCAGCGAGCCTCGGGATTACGGAGCGATTGCGCGGCCTTGAAGGCTATGCGATGGGGCTGACGGACCAGGAACCGACGACGGGCCGCCTCGCCGATCGGCGCGACGAACTGGGCCTCCCCGTCGGCGCCGCGGGCCTTGATCGAGACCCCGTCGATGGCGTTGACCGTACCGGTCTCCAGGTCGTGGGCGCCGCCGCCATGGCCCTTGTCGGTGTAGACCACCGCGCAGCCGTGCTGCAGCCCCCAGAAGCCCAGGCCGGCGACGTCGCGATAGAGCCCCGACGAACCCGATTGCGGGACGGCCAGCAGGCAGCGCCGAGTCCGCGACAGGCCCGCCGGGATCTGCAGCAGCGCCGCGCTTTCGCCGCCGTCCGGCGCGCGTAGATAGGCCAGATATTCCTCGCCGGCGACGCGCCCGTCGTCGGGATAGGGTCGCCCGGTGGCCGCATCGACGCTCGGCCCGAACAGACGCCCCCAGCCGGCGTCCGGATCGGCGCGCATGGCCAGAGCGACGCGCCGAAGCTCCGGCGCCGTCGGCGCCAGCGGATCGGCATAGGGAGCCGGCCGCGCGGCCAGGCCGACGAGATCCTCGCTCACGCCGTCATAGACATGGTGGCGCATCACCCGGACGGACGGTTCGGCCGCAATCGCCTCGGCGGCCGCCAGCGCCGCGAGCCCGGCCAGCGCCGAACCGGCGCCCCGACGGGCTCGCCTAGCCCTCATGACCGATCTCGAGTTCGAGAAGCAGGCCGCTCAGGCATTTGCCGTGGGCGTCCAGCGCCAGCGACCGGGTGACCCCGCCGCCGAGCGCTCCGTGCAGGACGAAGTTCAGGGCGCCGAGCGCGGGCAGTTCGTAGCGCAGCACCTCGCCGCGGACGATCATGCCCATGTGCGCGCGCACCCGCTGGGGCGTCAGGTCACGCGCCAATCGCGCGTAGTCGGCGAGGTCGTAGGCGATCACCGAGATGTTGGAGATGTCGCCCTTGTCGCCGCTGCGGGCGTGGGCCAGCTCGCGAAGCTTCATGGCGCGATCTCCGCCAGCACCCGGGGACGGACCAGGGACCGCTCGACCAGGGTCGAGACCACGCCGATGACCGGCGTCACCGAACGCGTCGCCCCGCCTCCGCCGGCCGGTCCGTTGGTGTAGAGAGCCTCGACCTCGCGCCCCACCCGCTCGGCGTCCTGGGCGTTGTCGGTGCGGGCGACGACCCGCGCCCTGACTTCCATGGGGCTTGCTCCTCCGGCCAGGCCGGGCCAGGCCACGGCGTCGACGCCGATCAGCTCGAAGCGCGCGTCCAGCGGCTCGACCCCGATGATCTCCAGGCGCCGGGACACGATGTCGAGCGCCAGACGCCCACGCGCCAGCGCGCTGCCGCCGGCGTAGGAGATCGCGCCCTCGCCGATGAAGCCCTCCTTGCGACCGAGCGAGACCTTGAGGGCTTCCGGCCGCGAGCGTCCGCCCCCGCCGCTGACGGCCACCCGGTCGGGCCCGACCTGCTCGAACCGCGCGGTCGAGAAGTCGGCGCGGACGTCGGGCGTCAGGTAGCAGGCCGGATCATGCAGTTCGTAGAGCATCTGCTCGACGCAGGTGGCGACGCTGACCGCGCCCCCGGAGCCCTCGACCTTGGTGATGACCGCCGAGCCGTCGCTCGCCACCTCGGCCAACGGAAAGCCCAGGCGCGCCAGGTCGGGCGCCGACTTGAGGTCGGGGTCGACGAAGTAGCCGCCGCTGACCTGGCCGGCGCATTCCAGCAGATGGCCCACCAGTGTGCCGCGCCCCAGCAGCGGCCAATCGTCGAGCGCCCAGCCGAAGGCATGGACGAGCGGTCCCAGGAACAGCGACGGATCGGCGACCCGCCCGGTGATCACCACCTGAGCTCCGCCCGCCAGGGCTTCGACGATCGGCCCGCAGCCGAGATAGGCGTTGGCCGAGACCAGGCTCTCGCCCAGGTCGACGACCTCTCCGGCGATTTCCAGCAGGGGTCGGTCGGAACCGCGAACGATCTCGAGCACGTCGTCGCCGACCACGGCGGCGATCCGAAGATCCGGCAGGTCCAGCTCCACGGCCAGGCGGGCCACATGCCGGGCCGCGGCCAGCGGATTGGCCGCGCCCATGTTGGAGACGATCCGCACGCCCTGCGCGGCGCAGTCCCTGAGGATCGGGCGCAACCGCGCGTCCAGCAGCGGATCATAGCCGGCCGCCGGATCGGCCAGCCGCGCGCGCTGGGCCAGGGCGATGGTGCGCTCGGCCAGGCACTCGAAGACCAGATAGTCGAGCCGGCCGTGACGGACGAGCTCGATGGCCGGCTCGATCCGGTCGCC
>JASGDR010000636.1:0-14962 GCA_047607095.1 Caulobacter sp. | reverse complement strand
GCTGGTCGACGAGGCCGGCGCGGCCACGGCGGTCAACGCCCCGGCCGAGGTCGCCGAGGCCGCGGCCGCGGCCCTGGCCGCCGGCGGCGATCCGTCGACGCTCGATCCGCGCTTCATCCGCCTGACCGCGCTGGAGCTGGGCTCGGCCTACAACAGCGCGCTGCGCAAGCGCGAGCCGCCGGTTCTGGAGCGCCTGACCAGGGAGACCGTCCGCGCGGTCGAGAAGCGCCTGTTCCAGGGCTCGTACAAGGGCGTCACCGACCTGGTCACCAAGTACGTCTGGCCGACCCCGGCGCGGATCGTCACCCGCTGGTGCGCCCTGGCGAAGATGACGCCCAACCAGGTGACCTTCATCGGCTTCCTGCTGACCATCGCCGCCTTCGTGCTGTTCTGGCGCGGCCAGTTCGGCTGGGGCCTGGTCTGCGCCTGGATCATGACCTTCCTCGACACGGTCGACGGCAAGCTGGCCCGGGTGACCCTGACCTCGTCCAAGTGGGGCAACGTCTTCGACCACGGCATCGACCTGGTGCACCCGCCGTTCTGGTGGTGGGCCTGGTACGTGGGCGTGTTCGCCGTCGGCCTGTCGATGCCGTATGCGCCGTGGTTGCTGGCCGTCGTCGTCGGCGGCTACGTGGCCCAGCGGGTGGAGGAGGGGATCTTCCTCTCGCTCTTCAAGCTGGAGATGCACGCCTGGCGGCCGTTCGACAGCTTCTTCCGGCTGATCACCGCCCGCCGCAACCCGAACCTGATCCTGCTGACCGCGACGGCTCTCGTCGGTCGTCCCGACGTCGGTTTCGTGCTGGTGGCCGCGTGGACGGCGATCTGCTTCGTCGTCCACGCCGTCCAGATCCTGCAGGGCGCGATGGCCCCCAAGGGCTCGATCCAGAGCTGGCTGTCGCGGTGATGCGCGTCGGCGTCGTCCGCAATCCGCGCAGCCACGCCAACAAGGGCCGGGTGCACGCCCCGACGCCCGAGGGCGTGCGCGTGGTCGAGCCGGCGACCCGGGAGGAACTGTCGGAAGACCTGGCCCGCTTCGCCGACGAGAAGATCGACCTGCTGGTCATCGACGGCGGCGACGGCACCGTGCGCGACGTGCTGGGCCTGACCCCGGCGACCTTCGGCGACGACATGCCCCTGCTGGCGGTGGTGCCCTCGGGCAAGACCAACGTGCTGGCCATCGACCTGGGGGCGCCGCGCGACTGGCGGCTGGAAGAGGCGCTGGCCGCCGCCGGCAGGCCTGAACCGCGGATCAAGCTTCGCGCGCCGCTGGAGGTGCGCTTCGCCGACGGCCGTCCGCCGCTGCGGGGCTTCTTCTTCGGCCTGGGCGCCTTCGTGCGGGCCACGGCCCTGTCCAAGCGGGTCAACCGCATGGGCGTGTTCCAGAGCCTGTCGGTGGCGGTGACCCTGATCGGCGCCACGATCGGCGCGCTGCTCGGCGGGGCGCGCGATCAGTGGCGGCAGGGCGTGGCGGTCAAGGTGGCCATCGACGGCGAACCCCAGCCCGAAGGCGAGCGGTTCGTCCTGCTGGCCACGGCGCTCAAGCGCCTGCCGTTCGGCCTGCGTCCCTTCGGTCCGCCGCGCGAGGGGCTGAAGGTGCTGGACGTCGACGCCCCGCCCGAGCGCCTGCTGCGCATGGTGCCGACCGTGCTGGCGGGCAAGCCCAAGCCGATCCTGGAAGCGCGCGGCTATCGCCGGCGCGACCCGGCCGCGCTCTACGCCTCGGGCGACTTCCAGTTCGTGCTCGACGGCGAGGTGTTCGAGGGCGGCAAGGTGGCCGTGGCCCTGGGCGCGCCGCTGCGGTTCGTGGTCGGATGAGCGCGGCCGTCTGGGCGCTGGTCGAGGCCGAGCTGGATCAGGCCGTTCCCGCGCCGGTCCGGGTCTTCGCCGAGCGCCTGACCACGCTGTTCGCCGACGCTCAGGCGGTGCTGTTCTACGGCTCGATCCTGCGCACCGGCGACCTTTCGGGGGTGCTGGATTTCTATGTCCTCACCGAGCGGCCGCCGCGCGGCCTGCGGGGCGTGGCGACCCGCCTGCTGTGGCCCGACGTCAGCTATCACGAGCTGGAGCACGAGGGCCTGACCTTGCGGGCCAAGGTCGCCTCCATGACCCTCGAACAGTTCATGAAGGGGGTGAAGGGCTACGGGATCGACACCACGCTCTGGACCCGCTTCGTGCAGCCCTCGGGCCTGGTCTGGGCGAAGTCGCCGATCGTCCGCGACATCGTCATCCGGGCCGTGGCCGACGCCGCCCGCACCGCCGCCCGCTTCGCCACGGCGCTTGGTCCGGAGGAGGGTCCGCCGGAAGTCTATTGGACGGCGCTCTTCAAGGAGACCTACGCCGCCGAGTTCCGGGTCGAGAAGGCCGGCCGCGAAGCCTCGATCCTGGCCTTCGATCCCGGCCACTACCAGCGCCTGCTGCCGGCCTGCTGGGCCGACGACGGCCGGCTGGACGGCGAGGGGCGGCCCGCGCCGGAGATGTCGGCGCGCGAGCGCAAGGTGTTCAAGTCGGCCTGGCGGCTGCGGCGGGGCCTGGGCAAGCCGCTGAACGTCGCGCGCCTGATCAAGGCCGCCTTCACCTTCCAGGGCGCGGCCCGCTACGCCGCCTGGAAGATCGAGCGGCACACCGGCTTCAAGGTCGTGCTGACCCCTTGGCGCGAACGCCATCCGGTGCTGGCCGCCCCGGGCGTGCTGCTGCGCCTGTGGACGTGGCGGCGGAGGGGCGGCTAACGCAACGGGAAGCCGGATACCGTGCTTCCCTCATGTCGACACGAGCAGATTTGCGGCAGGCGGAAGGCGGTGGAGGAAGCATGCGCGTTCAAGCTTAGATTTTGCTTGCTGAGCGTCGAAGATTTGGGCGAGCTTTCCGGAAGTTGAGCTCCCGTATCCCGATGATTGTAAGTTGCTGATGAGATCGGCTATAGGTGTTTTGAGCGTCGGGCGCGCTATGGGGCTGTTCGTGGCGGGGGCGCGCGATGAGCCATCGGTGTGAAAATGCGGCGACGCTGGATGCGGCGCCTACGGTCGCGCCGATTGGCGGAGCAAGGCTCAGCTATCTCGACGGTTTACGGGGGATGGCGATCTGCGGGGTCTTGCTTACACATGTGGGGCAGGCCATTCCGAATGCCCCGATCGCGGTAGATCAGTTCGCCCGGTTTGGATTTCGTGGTGTCCAGTTATTCTTCATCGTTAGCGCTTTTACGATGTTTAGCGCTTACACGGGGCGGATTTTTGTCGCCAAGGATTTCTATATAAAGCGCTTCTTCCGGATCGCGCCAATGTTCTATTTGGCGGTTGTGCTCTATATGGCGCTTCGTGGAATTATAATTCCGGGTCAGGAGTTTGATTCGACAGTATTAAAAAATCTTCTGTTGACCGTGTTCTTTGTGCATGGGTTGTCGCCTAGCGCCATAAACGATATCGTGCCCGGTGGATGGAGTATCGCCTGTGAGGCGTTATTCTATTTCATATTCCCATTTTTGTTAGCGATGTTGACGACTTTGAAGCGCGCGCTTGTGGCGGCGTTCGCCGGCGTTGTGGCGGCGGTAGTCTCACGGTTGGCGTTATCGGTGCTGCTGGCCGAATGGGTCGAGGCCGAGGCGCTTGGCCGCTTCATCCATTTCGGCTTTCTCACCAACCTTCCGGCCTTCCTGTTTGGCGTGGTGGTCTATCATTTGCGCGCTTCGCCCCTGGCGGATTTGCTGCGCCCGTTCGCGAACCTGGGCTTGCTGTCCGCCTTGCTGCTGCTTTGCGTCATCGGGGCCTTCGGTTTCGGGGTTTTGCGCAACACGCTCTTGGCGAGCGCCGTATTGGCCGCTTTGGTCTTCTTCGCGACCCAGGCTTCCTGGCCAATTATCGATAACCCTATCCTGCGCTATACGGGCAAAATCAGCTTCAGCATTTATCTGCTGCATTTCGTGGTCCTGCATGGGCTGGATAACGCCGTAGTCTCTCTTGCGGGCGAGGGATGGCTTGTCGCCATGGTCACGCTGTATGTCTTGGTGATGGCGATCACGGCGGCCTTGGCCAGCCTGACCTATCGCTTCGTCGAAGCACCGATGATCGATTTCGCCAAAACGCTTTCGCGCAAGCAAAGCACGGCGCCGGTCTCGGCCGTGTCATCATCGGGTAAGCGCTGAATTAGAGTGCGCCAGGGTTTGAGTGTGCGTGGTCGACCCGCTCGGCGCGCGCCCAGCGCTTGGATCTGGATTTCCATCTGAACTGGCGGCATCGAGACGGCTCTCATCGCTGTCGCATGTCTTTCCGGACGGCGCCGTGCTTTCCCGAGCGCGCCGTGACATCTGCTCAGAGTGCAGCCAAAGAAAAAGCCCCGACCTCGCGGCCGGGGCTTTCGTCTTTTCGGCTTGTCGCCGCCGCCTCAGGCGGTGGCGCGCTTCTGGCCGTCGATGACGCCCAGCGCCGTTCCGACTTCCGCGAACACCTTGAGGACCTGGTCGATCTGCTCGTGGGTGTGGGCGGCGCTGATGCTGGCGCGCAGCAGCGGGCGGCTGTCGGGCGTGGCCGGGGGCAGGGCGAGGTTCAGATAGACGCCCGATTGCAGCAGGCCGTTCCACATGGCGATGGCGCGCTCGACGTCAGGCATGGTCGCGGCGACGATCGGGCTGGCGGCCGGGCCGGTGACGAAGCCCAGGGCGTTCAGGCCGTCATAGAGGCGGCAGGCGTTGCTGTTGAGCTGGTCGCGCAGCTGCGGCTTGGCGATCAGCTGCTCGAGCGCCGTCAGGGTCGAGGCGACCACGGCCGGCGGCAGCGAGGCGGTGAACATGTAGGGGCGGCAGATGACCCGCATGACGTCGAAGTCGTCGACGCTGGAGACGCAGAAACCGCCGATGGCGCCGAGGCTCTTGGAGAAGGTGCCGACGATGAAGTCGACGTCGTCTTCCACGCCGGCGGCCTCGGCCAGGCCGCGGCCGGTGGCGCCGAGCACGCCCATCGAGTGGGCTTCGTCGACCAGCAGGTAGCCGCCCATCTCGCGCTTCACGGCGGCGATTTCCTTGAGCGGCGCGGTGTCGCCGATCATCGAATAGATGCCTTCGACGACGATCAGGCGCTCGCCCGGGACGTCCTTCAGGCGACGCAGGCGCTTGGCCAGGTCTTCGGGATCGTTGTGGCGGAAGCGGATGACCTCGGCGTGGCCGAGGCGCGAGCCGTCGTAGATCGAGGCGTGGCTGTCGGCGTCGAGGATCAGGTGGTCGCCGCGACCCACCAGGGTCGACAGGACGCCCAGGTTGGCCTGGTAGCCGGTGGTGAACACCATGGCGTGCTTGCGGCCGTAGAACTTGGCCAGCGCTGTCTCGAGGGCCACGTGGGCCTCGAAGCTGCCGTTGGCGATGCGGGAACCGGTGGTGCCGGTGCCGCGTTCCTGCACCGCCTTGACCGAGGCGGCGATCGCCTTCTCGTCAAAGGTCAGGCCCAGGTAGTTGTTGGTGCCCAGCAGGATCGTCGGACGGCCCTCGACCACGCCCTCGGTGGGCGAGACGACGGCGTCGAAGCGAACGGTGAACGGGTCGGCGCCCGCTTGCTGGATGGCCTTGTACGCGTCGCGATAGGCCAGATGCTTGTCGAACAGACCCATCGGTCAAGCCTTGGTTCGGAGATCGTTGATCAGTTTGGAGAGGTCGCCGGCGGTTTCGACCGAGGCGAGGCGATCGAGCGGAATGGAGATGTCGAAGGCGTCTTCGATCTCCATCACGATGTTCATCAGCGCCAGGGAGTCGACAGCCAGGTCGCGGCCGATATGGGTGTCGTTGGTCACCTCGACCGCACGGCCGAGCACCTTGCTCGCGGCCAGGCCGATCTCACGCAAACTCAGATCCGTCACTGTATCCATGCCAAACGCCAGTCGCCCCCGACACAAGCACTGTCACCTCACCGTAACAGTGTCGCCGTCAGATATCTGCCACAATTGAACTAGTCGCTGTATTTTTTCGGCAACCAGCGCCGCGAGCGATACCAGCGCACCGTATCGCCGAAGCCGGCGGCAACATCGTGACGACTCGGCGACGACGCAAGGGACGGATCGGTCAAAAAGGCCCAATCCGCATGCGACAGTTCGCGCGCCTTGCCCGAACCGAACACCGAGGGTTGTTTCGAGATGCCGCTCGCCAGATCGGCGATCGTTCCGGCGGCGTGGATCACCGCGTCCGGGATGCGCAAGAGCCGGGGCGGCGGCGCGCCGACGGCGGTCGCGGCGGCGGTCATGATCTCGCTCCAGGCGTAGCCGTCGGGACGGCCGTCGCAGATCGAGGCCAGGCCCGAGCGGCCGCTCTCCAGCAGGTCGAGGATCTGGGCGGCGGCGTCGTGCACGTGGATCATGGCCACGCGCGAGGCGGGCGACAGCACCGGCAGGATGCGGCTGCTCTGCGCGGCGGCGAACAGGCCCAGGGTCTCGCGGTCGCCGGGTCCGTAGATCGCCGGGGGGCGGATGATCAGGGCGGAGGGCAGGGCCGCCAGCACGGCCTCTTCGCCGGCCCGCTTGCTGGCGGCGTAGTCCGAGAGCTCCGGCTCGCGGGCGGCGAGGCTGGAGACCGCCACCAGCCGCGCGCCGGCTCGCCGCGCCGCCTCGGCGACCGCGACCGCGCCGGTGACGTTGATCTTGTCGAAGCCCGCGCGCGAGGCGGCCTTGATCAGGCCGGCGGCGTGGATCACCGCGCCGGCGCCGTCGCAGAGGCGCTTCAGGGCCTGGGCGTTACCGAGATCGCCCAGAACCACCTGCGGTTCGATTCCGCGCCAGAACGGCGAGACCGGGTCGCGGCGCGACAGGATGCGCGGAACGTAGCCGGCTTCGGCCAGGGCGCGGACCAGGTGCTGGCCCAGGAAGCCGGTCGCGCCGGTGACGGCGACGACGCGATTTCCGGACCCGTCCACCTCAGGCGCGCTCGTAGGCGCCGGCCAGATAGGCGGCCTTGGCCTTGGAGCGGCTGAGCTTGCCCGACGAGGTCTGGGGCAAGGCGTGGGCGCCGACCAGCTTGACCCGCGTCTCGACGCCGTGACGGGCGCGCAGCACCCCGGCCACGCTCTCGACCAGGGCCGCGCGGCTCTCGGCGTCGCCGCCGCGAGCCTGGACCAGGATGGTCACGACCTCTTCCTCGCCGGCGTCGCCGGGCACGGAGAAGGCGGCCACGTCGCCGCTGCGCAGGCCGGGGATCTCGCGCTCGGCGGTCCACTCCAGGTCCTGCGGCCAGATGTTGCGGCCGTTGAGGATGATCAGGTCCTTGGCGCGGCCGGTGATGACGATCTCGCCCTCGACCAGGAAACCGATGTCGCCGGTGTCGAGCCAGCCGTCGGCGGCCAGCACGCGGGCGGTCTCTTCCGGCTGTTCGAAATAGCCGCCCATCAGGCTGGGGCCGCGCGCGAAGATGCGGCCGACCCGGCGTTCGGCCAGCACCGCGCCGTCGGCGTCGCGCACTTCCAGTTCATGGTGGGGCAGGGCGGGGCCGCAGCGGGCGAAGGCGCGAGCCCTGGGCGTATCGGCGCCGACCGTCACGGCCAGGTCGTCGCGTTCGAGGCGCTCGATGTCGAGGATCTCGACCTTCAGGCCCCGGCCCAGCGGCGCCATGGAGAGGGCCAGGGTCGCCTCGGCCATGCCGTAGCTGGCCACATAGGCCTTTTCCGAGAAGCCGACGGCGGCGAAGCGTTCGGCGAAGGCCTCGACCGGGGCGGTGCGGATCATGTCGCCGCCCAGGCCCGCGCTGCGCCAACGCGACAGGTCCAGGTGATCGATCGCGGCGGCCTCGGCCCGGCGAGCGCACAGTTCGTAGCCGAAGGTCGGGCTGTAGGCGATCGTGCCGCCGTTGCGGCTGATCAGGTCCAGCCACAGCAGCGGCCGGCGCACGAAGGCGCCGGTGGGCAGCAAATCAACGCTCATCTGGCTGGTCAGCGGGCTCAGCAGGAAGCCGATCAGGCCCATGTCGTGATACAGCGGCAGCCACGACACGGCGCGGTCGTCCGGCTTCACCTGCAGGCCGTCGCGGGTGATGGCCACGGCGTTGGCCATCAGGGCCTTGTGGGTGACCAGCACGCCGGTCGGGAAGCGGGTGCTGCCCGACGAGAACTGCAGGTAGCAGGCGTGTTCGGGGGTGATTTCGGGCAGGGGGGCGTCGGAGGCTTCCGGCAGGTCGGCCAGCGCGCCGGCGAAGTCGAGGTTCCCCGCCGCGCCGATCGCCTTAAGCCAGTCGGCCATGCCGGCCGGACCCAGCAGGATCTTCGCATGGGCCGAGGCGCACATGCGGGCGATCTGCTCGATATAGGCCTCGCGGCCGCCCAGCGGGGCGGGCAGGGGCAGGGGCGCGGGCACGAGGCCGGCGTACTGGCAGGCGAAGAAGGCGCGCACGAAGTCGCCGTCGGTCTCGGCGATCAGGGCGACGCTGTCGCCGACCTTGGAGCCGGTCGCCAGTAGGCGACGGGCGAGCATCCGCGACTGCTCGCGCAGACGCTCGTAGGACAGGGCTTCGACCAGTTCGCCGCGCAGCGAATAGAGGTTGATCCCCGTCTCGCCGGTCGCGGCGAAATCCAGGGCGGCGGTCAGGGTCGGGAAGTCGGCGAACCGAACGGTCCGGCCGGAAGCGGTGGGCGTAATCATTGCGGATCGCCTTTGCGCTCGTTCCGGGGGTCCGCGCAAGCCTGTTCGCTTATAGCGACGTTATGCGGCTCGCGCTCGGCGGCGGCTTCGGCGGCGAGCTTCGACCTGAGGGTGAGCAGCATGCCCACGGCCATGCCCGCCATGGCCAGGACCAGGGCCGCGCCGGCCCCCGTCAGGCCGAAGGTCTTGAGCAGCGGCGCCAGGGCGGCAAGGTAGACGGCGCAGACGACGACGCGCACCCGCAGGGCCGTGCCGGCCGCGCGCATCGACACCAGCATGGGCTCGATCGGCAGGGCCATGACGCCGATGGCGGCGGCCGCCACCTGCCAGGTCATGATGCCGGCGGCGGGGGCGAACTCCTTGCCCATGATCACGGTCAGCAGCCAGGGGCCGGCGACCAGGCAGACCAGCAGCAGCAGGCCCGCCACGCCGCCGCCCACCAGTCCGATCTGCCGGGCCAGGCGCAGCATGGCGGCGTCGTTCTTCTGCGCGCGCAGCTTGGCGAACTCGGGGTGCAGGGCCGGCAGCATCAGGCGGGCCGGCTTGGCCATGCCGTCGGCCACCTGCCGGCCGGTACGCCACAGGGCCGCCGGGCCGGGACCGACCAGGGCCCCGACGGCCAGGGTGAGCACATGGGTGAAACCGACGTCGATGGTGCTGCTGAAATTGGTCGCCCAGGCGAAGCGCCAGACGCCCGGCAGGCCGGCGCCGAGCGGTCCCTTCAGCGCAAAGCCGGCCAGTAGGCCCCGTCCGTGCAGGCTCCACACCGCGACGGCGCCGACATAGCAGAACGAGGCGACCGTGCCCGCCGCCCAGGCCAGCAGGAAGCCCTCGATCGGCGCATGCAGCAGCGCGGCGATCCCGCAGCCGATCAGCCGCACGGTCGAGGAGACGGCCTGCTCGGCGGCCAGCACCTTGAAGCGGTTGAAGAGCCGCAGCAGCCCGACCGCCGTCGCCGAGGTCATGGCGGCGATCGACAGGCAGTAGAGCGCGGCGGCCGGGGCCTGGTCCTGCGGCCAGCCCAGCAGGCGGCCGAACAGCAGGGCGCCGCCGACCCCCAGGGTCACGCCGACCAGCGCGCCGATCGCGTCGAGCACCAGGGCCAGGCGCAGCACCTGCTGAAAGGTCGGCCTGTCGTCGTCGAGCAGAGGCTTGGCGCCGTACTGCACGACCGTCTGCCAGGACTGGAACTTGGCCACCTCGCCCAGGGCCTGGGCGAAGGCGTTGATCATGGTCAGGACGCCGAAGGCGACCAGGTCGAGGCTGCGGGCGGCGACGGCCATGTAGCCCAGGCCGAGCACGGCGTTGAGGCCCCGGCCGCCGAGCAGGGCGCCGGCGTTGGCCAGCACGCGGGCCAGGGGATTGGCTTTTGCCTCGCTCATCGGTCGAGGGCGGCCAGGCGGTCGACGATGGCGCGGGCGGCGCGCAGCGACGAGGGCTCGTCGGTCAGGTCGAAGGTCTCGGCGACGCCGGTCTTCTGGGCGTCCAGATAGTCGCCATGGCCGGCGAAGGCGGCGGCGACCGCGTCGCAGATCCCTTCGGCGGTCTCCAGCACCGGACCGTAGCGCCAGTGGTGGAAACTCTCGTCGCCCTTCCAGTCGGCGTGGGCGGGGTTGAGGAACAGGCACGGCTTGGGCGTGCGCAGGAACTCGTAGACCTGGCTGGACGCGTCGCCGAGATAGAGATCGGCCGAGCGCGTGTAGGTCATGTCGAAGGCCGCCGGGCCGCCCAGGTCGATATGGATGCGCGGGTGTCCCTCGAACCGGGCGACGGCGCGGTGGTCGGCCTCGGAGGCGGTCTCGAACAGCCGCACATGCGGGGCGAAGACCAGGTTGAACCGCTCGTCGGCGGCGAACTGCTCCAGGATCGACAGGCCGAAGGCCGGCCACGAGCCCAGGGTCTCATGGAAGTGCGGATTGTAGACGACGGTCGGCAGGGTCTGCGCGAAAGCGGGGACGGCGCTGGGCGGCAGGGCGTCGACCATGTCGAACTTCGGATAGCCGACCATGGCGCAGGCTTCCGGCTTGACCCAGCCCTCGCCGACCATCCGGTCGCGCTGCTTGGGACCGGCGGCCATGACCAGGTCGAAGGCCCGCAGGCGCGGCTCGAACGGTCCGCCGCGATCGCCGGCCCCATGCTGGGTGTAGACGAGCGCCGTGCGCCGCACGCCCAGTTTGCGCAGCAGGGCCGTGGTGCGCTCGGGCGTGACGACCGCGTCGTAGCCCGACAGGCGGCCGGCGTTCAGCGCCAGCATCAGGGCCTTGGGCGGCGGGGCGTTCTTGGACAGTTTCCGCAGCCAGGCCGGCGGCAGCAGGCGCAGGGTCACGCTCGCGCCGCCCAGGCCGTCGAGCATGCCCTGGATGTAGTCGAGGTGGCCGGCCGAGGTGGCGGCGATCTCGACCTGGATCTCTGGCCAGCCGCGGGCCAGGGCCACGGCCGTCGACAGGCTGTGCCAGACCTGGTGCGGCTGGGCGATGTAGAGGAAGCAGATGCGGGTCGCGCGGGCGCGGTCCAGGAGTCCGAGGCCGGTCATGTCGCGTTCGGCCTACTGGGTCTGGACGCGGGTGCGGACGCGGCCCTTGAAGACCACGCGGTCGCCCTTGTCGCTGACGCTGTAGCTGTCGGCGCGGACATTGCCCTGCGGCCCGACGCCGGCGATCTGGGCGCCGCCCACGGCCTCGCCGGTCTTGGTGTCGATGCGGGCCTCCTGCGAGGCGAACTGGTAGCCCTGGCCGTTGTCGATCTTCACGTCCTTGGTCAGCACCAGCAGGTTCTGGGCCTCCTGGTAGACGCCGTCCTTCGAGGTCACCCGGGTGGCGTCGGGCTGGCCGTAGCCGCGCACCAGGGTCGGGTCGACCAGCTTGACCTTGTCGGGATCGGTCGCGTCGCGCTCGGCGCGGCGGGCGGTGATCAGGAAGGCGCGGCCGTCGCGCATGGCGCCGGTGAAGCGGGGGTTGTCCATGGCCAGCGGCGCGGCGGTGGCGGCCTTGGTGGCGTTGCGGGCGTCGATCATCCGGTACGCGGTCTGGCCGACCACGGCGACGCCGACCCCGACGGCGAACACCAGCAGGCCCGCCCGCGTCCAGCGCGCGGAAGGCCGACGCCGGTTGCGGCGGGGCTTCTTGGCGACGGCGGAGAGGGCGGCGGTGGTCATGCGGCGGACGATCCAGAACGGACGCCATGGATAGTCTTCAACGCGCCGCAGGCCAAAGGGGTTTTTCGCGGTCCGGGCGTCGCCGCCGAACGGGGCGTGGCGGCTGGACGAGGCATGGGCGAAATGAAACCCTGTCCCGAGGCGCTGGGGCGGAGGGGGAAATGGCGAAGACGGCCGGGCGGATGCGCCGATGGATCGGCGCCGCACTGCTTCTGGGCGGGGTTTGCGCCTGTTCCGAGCCCGAACACGTGCCGCTCGGCACGGACACGACCTATTACGGCTATATCGACCGGGGACGTCGTTTCGAGGTGTCGATCGGCGACGGGCGCGAGGCCGCGCGGGCGGCGATGGTCGCTCAAGGCTTCCAGCAGCCGGAGGCCGCCGACTGCGCCGACAGCGGCATGTTGCGCAAGACGCTGCGGTGCGCGCCGGGAGAACGGTTCGACATCTATCACCGCCATCGGGGCCTCGGGCACGACGCCGTTTCGCTGCGGATCGACGGCGACCGGGTCGCCGCGATCAACTGGTCGTCCATCCTGTTCCAGATCGACTCCTGACGGCGCTCTACCGCGACCGCCCCCGCGCCGTGACCGGCCAGATCGCCACCAGGGTCTGGCCTTCGACCACGTGGTAGGCGTCGTAGAGGTTCACGGTCGGGTCGCAGTGCGGGACGGCCAGGGTGACGCGGGCGCCCAGCGGCGGGGGCGAGCCGGCCATCGGGACCAGGGCCCCGTGCTCGTCGCCCATGAAGAAGTAGCGCGATCCTTCCGGGGCGCCGGCCACGACCTGGGGCGGGTCGGCGTCGGTGGACATCGACTTGAAGCCGGCGTCGACGGTGACCATGCCGGGGCTGTTGGCGCTGACCACGCGGGCGTCGATGACCAGGGAGCGCTGGTAGGGGCCGGCGTCGGCGCCCGTTCCGGCCAGGTCGCAGGCCAGGTACTGGTCGTCCATGAAGACGTAGGAGCCGACCTGCAGCTCGGTGAAGACGCCGAGTTCGGCGTCGATGCGGTGCGAGCCGGTGCCCGAGCCGCTGACGATCGGGGGCGCGCCGCCGGCGGCGGTCAGGGCCGCGATCACCTCGCGGATATAGGCCCCGCGATCCTCCAGCGCGGCCTTGCGCATGTCGAAGGCCTCGATGTGCTGCTGCACGCCGCAATAGCATTGCAGGCCGGCGTAGGTGAGGGCGGGCTGGGCCTGGATGGCCAGGAACAGCGCCACGGCCGCCTCGGGCGAGGCGACGCCCGTGCGGTGGATGCCGGGATCGAGGTCGATGACCACCTCCAGCGGCTTGCCGGCCGAGGCGGCCGCCGCGCCCAGGGCGGCGACGTTGTCGGGGTGGTCGGCCACGACCTTGAGGCCGGTTGTCACGAGGTTCAGAGCCGCCAGCCGGGCGACGGCCGGCGCCGAGACGACGGGCGAGGTGACCAGCAGGCCTTCGACGACGCCCTCCGCCGCCAGCGCCTCGGCCTCGCCGATCTTGGCGCAGCACAGGCCCACGGCCCCGGCCGCGATCTGGAGCCGGGCGATGTCGGCGCTCTTGTGGGTCTTGGCGTGGGGGCGAAGCTTCAGGCCCTTCTCCGCGGCGAAGGCGGCCATGGTCGCGATGTTGGCGGAGAGGGCGGCGCGGTCGACCACCAGGACGGGCGTGTTCAGCTGCTCGCGCGAGCCTTGTTGGCCGACGAGGTCGGCGTGCAGGGCGATATCCGTCGTCATCGGTGGTCCCTTAAATCCCGAACAGCTGGGTCATGTGGGCGTTGGCGAACTTGGCGGACGGATCCCAGGCCCGGCGCACGCGCAGGAAGTCGGCCGCGCGGGGATAGAGCCGGTGCACGTCGGCGGGCGTCAAGGAATGGCGCTTGGCCCAGTGCGGGCGTCCGCCGCCGCCGGCCAGCACCGGCTCGACCTCGGCGAAGGCCGGCTTCCAGTCCATCCTGGCGTACTGGTGGAACGAGATCGACGCGCCGGGGCCGATGTTGAAGGGGCTCATCCAGATGTCGTCGCCGGCCACGAGGCGGAACTCGAACGGGAAGGTGATCGGCAGGCGGCGCTTGCGGATATGGTCCATGGCCGCCTTCAGGGTGGGCAGGCCCGCCTCGCGCGGCATCTCGTATTCCATCTCCTCGAAGCGGACGTTCCGCTCGGTCGGGAAGACCTCGTAGGCGGGGCCCGAGCGGCGATTGGGCGCGCCCGCCAGCTTCATCAGAAGCCTTTGCATCGGTCCGGTAAGCACGGGCGCGGCGGCGCAGAGGTCGCAGACGGCCTTGAAGATGGCCTCGTCGCCTTCGCCGCCCTTGCCGGGCGTCTCGTCGGCGGCCTCGGCGGGGATCACGTCCAGGGTCTTGAAGATCACCTGGTCGCTGTAGGGGAAGACCCAGAATTCCATGTGCCGGGTGGCGGCGACCAGTTCGTCGAAGCGCTCGATCACCGCCGCCAGGGGCATGCGGCTGATCCGCTCTTCCAGGTGATAGGCCGGGACGACGTTGATGCGGATGGCGACGGCGACGCCCAGCAGCCCCAGCGACAGGCGCTGGGCCTGATAGAGTTCGGGCTTGAGGTCGGGGCCGCATTCGACGAGGCGGCCGTCGGCGGTCAGCAGGCGGAAGCCGCAGGCCTGGGTCGCCAGGCTGCCGAGCTCGGCGCCCGTGCCGTGCGTGCCGGTCGAGACGGCGCCGGCCAGCGATTGCGGATTGATGTCGCCCTGATTGATCAGCGACAGGCCCTCTTCCCAGAGGGCGGCGGTCAGGCGCTTGAGGCTCCAGCCGGCCGGGGCCCAGACGGTCTTGCGGTCGGGCGCGATCTCGACCGCCCCCTCCAGGTCGGCCAGGTGCAGCAGCAGATCGTCGGTCTGGCACAGCGGCATGAACGAGTGGCCGGCGCCGGTGACGCGGACCTTGCCGGCCTGGGTCACCAGGCCCGACAGTTCCTCGATCGTCTTCGGACGGGCGATCGCGCTGGGCGTCGCGGTGACGCTTCCCGACCAGTTCTTCCAACCCTCCATCGGCGTTCCCCCGCTGCGACGGACTGACGATAGTAAAAACTATCGTTATTGCAAGTCGGTGTTATGCGTCGTGGAAGGCCCCCTCAGTCGCTCCGCGCCACCTCCCCCAGAGAGGGAGGATCCTGGCGCTTCAGATGCTCCCCCTCTGGGGGAGCTGTCGCGGAGCGACTGAGGGGGCGCCGCAGGCGCTAAAGGTCCTGGTCGAACGTCTC
>JASGDR010000635.1:0-7522 GCA_047607095.1 Caulobacter sp. | reverse complement strand
GGGCGCTGGACTTCGGCCTGATCGTCGACGGCGCCGTGATTATCGTCGAGAACTGCCTTCGCCGTCTTGGCGAGGCCCAGAATCGCGAGGGCCGGCTGCTAACCCGTGACGAGCGCTTCGCGCTGACTGCCAGCGCGACCGGTGAGGTCATACGGCCGTCGCTGTTCGGCGTGCTGATCATCACCCTGGTCTATGTGCCGATCTTCGCCCTCACCGGGGTCGAGGGGAAGATGTTCCACCCGATGGCCATCACCGTGGTCATCGCCCTGACCGCGGCCCTGGTGCTGTCCCTGACCTTCGTTCCTGCCGCCGTCGCTCTGTTCGTCACTGGCAAGGTCGAAGAGAAGGAAAGCCCGATCATGCGCGGCGCCCGCCGGCTCTACGAGCCAGCCCTGGAGACGGCGCTGCGCCTGCGCGTGGCCTTCGTCGCCGGGGCGGTCGTGCTGGTGGCGATCGCGGCCCTGGCGGCCTCGCGGATGGGCTCGGAGTTCGTGCCCAATCTGGACGAGGGCGACATCGCCATGCACGCCCTGCGCATTCCCGGCACCAGTCTCTCCCAGGCCATCGCCATGCAGACGGCGCTGGAGGCCAGGATCAAGACCTTACCCGAGGTCGAGCGTGTGGTGGCCAAGATCGGCACCGCCGAGGTGGCCACCGACCCGATGCCGCCCTCGGTCGCCGACACCTTCATCATGCTGAAGAACCGCAAAGACTGGCCCAATCCCCGCAAGCCACGCGCCCAGCTCGTGGCCGAACTCCAGGCTCTGGTCGCCAAGGTGCCCGGCAACAACTACGAGTTCACCCAGCCGATCCAGATGCGGTTCAATGAACTGCTCTCGGGCGTGCGGGCCGATGTCGCCGTGAAGGTCTATGGCGACGACCTCGACCAGTTGCTGGAGATCGGCAAGCAGATCGGCGGCGTGGTCGAGGGCGTCGAAGGCGCGGCGGATGTCGGCGTGGAACAGGTCACCGGCCTGCCCGTGCTGCAGATCACGCCCGACCGCGCCGCCCTGGCGCGTCTTGGCCTGAACGTCGATGACGTCCAGTCGGTGGTCGCCACCGCCATCGGCGGCACGGTCACCGGCCAAGTCTTCGAGGGCGACCGACGCTTCGACGTCGTCGTCCGCCTGCCCGAGGCCGCGCGCGGCAAGGTCGACGACATCGGCCGGCTGCGCATCCCCCTGCCGGGCAGCATCGATCAGCCACGCGGCTTCATCCCGCTCCAGGACGTCGCCAAGATCGAGATGGTCATCGGTCCCAACCAGATCAGCCGCGAGGACGGCAAGCGCCGCGTCGTGGTCACCGCCAATGTGCGGGGCCGCGACCTGGGCTCGTTCATCACCGAGGTACGGGAAAAGGTCGGGAGTGAGGTCGAACTGCCGACCGGTTACTGGATCAGCTATGGCGGAACCTTCGAACAGCTGATCTCGGCGGCCAAGCGTCTCCAGTTGGTCGTTCCCGCCGCGCTGCTGCTGATCCTCGGGCTGCTCTACGGGCTGTTCCGCTCGGTGAAGGACGCCGCCATCGTCTTCTCCGGTGTGCCCCTGGCTCTGACCGGCGGCGTGGCGGCGCTGCTGTTGCGCGGTCTACCTCTGTCGATCTCCGCCGGCGTCGGCTTCATCGCGCTCTCGGGCGTGGCGGTGCTGAACGGGGTGGTGATGGTCAGCTTCATCCGCGCGCTGCGCCAGGACGGCGCGGATCTCGACCACGCCATCCGCGAAGGCGCCCTAACCCGCCTGCGCCCCGTGCTGATGACTGCCCTGGTCGCCAGCCTCGGCTTCGTGCCGATGGCCTTCAACGTCGGGGCCGGGGCCGAGGTGCAGCGTCCACTGGCGACGGTGGTGATCGGCGGGATCATCTCCTCGACCCTGCTGACCCTCCTGGTGCTGCCTGCGCTTTACAAGCTGGCGCACCGGAAAACCTAGCGAGGACCAAAAGCGTAGGCCGCGCCTCCTCCAGCGCGGTCTACGTGCTCGCGCCAGGAACGGACGTTGTTATCGAAGCAGACTCCGGACCTTCAAATCCACACCGCTGAAAGCGGCAACCGCGCCTTGTGCCTTAGGCCCACGCCATGGTTGGCCCGATGAGCTGTTGACGCTGACCGGAGGTTCGGCTGGTGTTTCCTCAGTAGCGGGGGTGAGCCGAAAATGGTGACAACGGTTGGTGCGGACATATCGGCAAGGGAAGTGCTCGTCCGAGTGCCTACGTCTTTTGTCCAGGGCGCTCCTGCGCCGCCCCACATTGGCGATCTGGCGCTGGCAATCGCTGCGCTCGGAGATCTTTTTAATTGGGTAAACGGTGAGCGGAGAGAGCCAGATCTCGATCGAGCGAATGCGGAGACGCGGTTCTCTTTGCGCGAGGCTAAACCAGGATCTTTGGAACTGTTTTTTGAAGTAATTAGGTGTGTAAACGGAACAATAATTGCCCCCATGGCCGGCCAGCTACCTACCGCTATCGCGAACTTTATGAGTTGCCTTCAACTTGCGAAATCCGTGAAATTTCTTCCGCATGATACATTTTACGGCAATAAAAAATATGAAGATGATGGATTAACTGCAGACGATCTCGTAAAAATACTTATAGCATTGAAATCTGGAACGTCTCGCGTTGGTAAAATCGAAGTGGCAACTAAAAATGGCTCAATCACAATATCCGATATAGATTTCCAATAAAGCATCGCCCCATTCGCGGCTTTATTTGGACAATAACAGTGAAACCACCATCAGCCCAGTGACCTAACCCAACATCGACCCCAGCGGCCAAACGACAGAGCGAATTTGAAATTCGCGCCAGTAGCTGCCGTTGATGCGCGGCCAGAAACACGACCTTCATGAACCGGGCGCGCCAAGAGACCTCGCCGCTACGTTGGTCGAATTCGCGAGCTAGAGGTCGATCTGCTCTGACATCTCAAGGGCGTCGTCGACCTCGATGCCGAGGTAACGGACCGTACTCTCCAACTTGCGATGCCCGAGGAGCAACTGGCAGGCGCGCAGGTTACCGGTCTTCTTGTAGATCAGCGCGACCTTGGTTCGCCTGAGGCTATGGGTCCCGTAAGCCCGAGGTTCGAGCTCGATCATCGATACCCATTTGTCGACCAGACGGGCGTACCGCCGCGTGCTGACGTGGTCACCAGGTCGGCTGCGGCTCGGGAAAAGCCAATCATCTTGCCGCCGTCCGCGCCGCTTGAGCCAAACGGCTAACGCGTCTCGCGTGGGCTCAGTGATTTCAAATGGGACCGGCTGGCCCGTCTTCTGCTGGATCACCGTCGCGCGCGCTCGCAGCGACGCCCGGCGACCGGTCATGCTCTCGCAGGCGTCTTCGACCGCAAGGCCCCCTTCCAGGATGCCGCTTCGCGGCAGAAGTGCAGGCCCGCCATGTAGTCAGTAAGAACAGCGCACCGTACCGTTGCTGTAGTTAGTGATCGTTAAGCGCCCTGGACCGCCACCGGTCGCGGGCACATTGGAGACCACCACGCTGAAAGCCGCGCCATCGCCCAAGCCGTAAGTGTCGTAGAATCTGCGCAAGTAAGCGCCCTGGGTGTTGTTCTCATAGAGCGGCACGATCATCGCCTGGCCGCCGTTCGCGTAGACTGACGACGCGAACGGGTATTCGTCGCAAGACACCCAGTCGCGGCGATCGAGCGGACGGTTGATCCCGGCGACGGTCGTGGCGACCGTGAGATCGCAGATGGTGGCGCGATTGGAGGAGACGAGGGTGTCATCTGTCGTCCGACGCAGCTGCGTAGGCGCGCCGTTGGCTTGAGCCAGGGCGATGTTATAGGCGATGCAGGGGAAATACTGTCCGTCAAAGGTGATGGTCGGAGGCTGCCGGGCCGCGGCGCTCGCGGCGGCCAGGAGCATGGCTAGACTTGCGGCCAGTGGAACAGCCCTTGGCCGCGACAGATCAAGCAGGATCGTCATGTCAGGCTCCTAAAGCCGAGGAGAAACTGAAGGATTAGCGAAGCCGCAAGACCCCCAGGCCCAAAAGATCGTCGTGGCTGACGCCGTAGCGATTGATCGCCGCCTCGCGAAAAAGGCCGATGGGGTAGTAGCCGGGCGATTTCCCGGCTTGGTGCGCACCAAGGTGCACACCCATGGTCCGGACGTCATGGGGCCCCAGAGTAACATGAAAGGGCCTAAGACGGCTGGTGACCTGTGCGCCACTGTCGTTCTCACGCGCCAACGCGGCGAACAGGAACCCGTTCTGATCCTCCCAATCGCCGTCGTTGGGGATCGAGCGAAGCTCGGGATCGGCCTCAGAGGCGACCAGCGCATAGAGCGTAACCTCGACCGGCTGGTCGGATCTGTTGATCAAGATCACCCAGAAGCTGGTCGTCTCGTCTCCGGCGTTTTGCAAGATGAGGCGCAGGCTTTGGTAGAAGTCACTGCGGGCTATGCGCGAGACATCGTCCCCCAGCTTCTGGCGAAGGGCCGCCATACGCGCCTGCAACAGCGCTGGCGGATCGCACCCAGCCTCTCGGTCATCGAGGCTGTCGCGAAACAGACCAAACTCGACCATGCACGACACCTTGCCGCCGAGGTCGCACCCTTGTTCGACATTGTCAAAGACTGCGCTTCGACATTGATCTTGAGCCTGGGCCAAACCGACGCCCAGGCTCGTCGCCGCCAGAAGACCCAGCAAGAACGTCTTCATCGCCCCCTCCCTACCCTTCGGCGTAGTACATCGAGAGCATGGGCGCCAACTGCCCCCCATCGCTCATCGGATCGGCGTAGCTGAGACGGGTCGGATAGAAGCCGCCACGCGGGCGCCCTTGAGGACGCAGCGCCGCGCCGGTGATGCGCCGCGGCGGCAGCACCATGTTGCGCAAGACGACCTCCCCTTCCTGATTGTCGAGGTAGTCCTGCAGGTAGTCGTCGTTACTGCGCATGTAGCCGTAGGGATCGCCGCGCAGGAAATCCTCGTCGCTGCTCCTCAAGGGCATGGGTTGGGCCGTGCGCTGCAGATTGACCGGCATCGCCACCGGCTGGGGCGTGGCGTTGGCGACGACCGGCGCGGCCTGGACTGGGCCCGTGCTCATCGCGTTCTTGATGTCGGCCACGACACTGGCGCCGGCGAGCGCGGCTGCGACCCTCGGATCCTTAGACAGCGGGCTGGCCGCCAGGATGTCGATCGCCGGCTTGGACTGGCCAACAATATTGAGCGCCGTGCCCACGACGCTCTCGACGCTCTTGGCCGCAAACCCTAGCCCTTGCGTCACCGCGCCGGCGATATCGTCGAAGAAGCCGGCCTCTGCGGGATCCGGCTTGACGCCGAACACCAGCAAAGAGCCCGATAGATAAAAGCCGCAGCGCAGCATGTCGCGCCGATTGGGCATGACGTCCTCCTCATGGGATAGGGTTGAACTCAGAGGCAGTGCACAGAGACGTTTGGCGTCAGCCGCTTGAGGCCGCGCGCGATCAAGCCGATCCCTAACGCGCGCCGCTCAAGGCTCAGACCTCGGCGCATCAAACGGTGAAGCTGGAAAGCACGTCCAGCGATCCGGCAGGATCACTGGCTACGCAACCGACAGCGGCCACGCGGGCGGCCAACAAAGACAAAGGCCCTTGAGACGCTTACGGACGGCTGAGGTCTTGGCGGTCCCCGCCTCGCCTGGATCAAATCAAGCGTACTTCAGCTCGCCCCTGAAAGCTTAACCAAACGAACCGCGTTCCGATGTGATGATTGTCACAGGGCGGCGTTGCCGAGCGCCATGGGCTGCCGTTGGCGCGCCGTACAGAAGCGCCAACAGCCGACATTGGTGCGTCATCGGTATTACGACGCGCCGGAGACAGCTTCGGAGTCGGTTCCAACAAAGACCGAACCAAGACCCTTGGCCACGTTTCACTTGGCGACCGCCAGCCGGCCACAGGCCGGCTAACGGAAAGAAATCGCATCCTGACGAAATGTTAATGCGACTAACTTGCATATGCATAAGTCGTGTGGCACGACCGCCGAAAATTCGGGGGTCTCCGTCATGTTCAAACTCTTCCACACGGCCTCGGCCGTCGCCCTGCTCATGGCGGCCGCACCCGCCCTGGCCCAGACCGGCGCCGCCGCGACCGACGTCGAGCAGGTGGTCGTCACCGCCACGGGCCGCAGCAGCGCCACCTCCACTACCAAGACCAACACCCCGATCATCGAGAGCGCCCAGTCGATCTCGGTCATCAGCCGCGCCGAGATCGACCTGCGCGCCTCGCCGACCATCGCCGACGCCCTGGCCTACACCGCCGGCGTCCAGTCGGAGTCGTTCGGCATCGACAGCCGCGTCGACGAGGTCAGCGTCCGCGGTTTCGGGGCCGGCGGCTTTTCGTCAAACAACAACTTCGTCGACGGCCTGCGCCTGCCGTCGGGCGGCCAATGGACGCGCCCGGGCTTCGACGCCTTCGCCTTGGAGCAGATCGAGGTGCTGAAGGGCCCGTCGGGCGCCCTCTACGGCCAGACTGCCCCCGGCGGCGTCGTCAACATCGTCACCAAGCGCCCCACCGAGGTCCCGCACGGCGAGATCATGTTGCAGGGCACGGGCTATACCGACCTCGACAACTGGAACTGGCAGGCGGCCGGCGATTTCTCGGGGCCGCTGATCGAGAACGTCTCGGGCCGCATCGTCGGCCTGGCGCGCGACGGCGACACCCAGGTCGACGGCGTCAAGAACGCCCGTTACTACGTCTCGCCCAGCCTCTCCTGGCGACCGACCGACGCCACCACCTGGACCCTGCTGGGCCAATTCCAGCGCGACGAAGGCGGCTCGACCTTCCAGTTCCTGCCGGCGCTGGGCAGCCTCCGGGCCAGCACCGGCCGCTACATCGCCAATGACGCCAATATCGGCGAGCCCGACTGGAACACCTTCAATCGCGACCAGCACCTGCTGGGCTCGTTCTTCGAGCACCACTTCAACGACACCTTCACGATCCGCAACAACACCCGCTACACCCACCTCAAGACGCTCTATCGCGTCGTGGTGCTGTCGGGCGACACCCTGACCACATGCTCGGCAAGCATCAGCGGCTGCGTCGCCGGCCAGACGGTGGCCCGCCGCGCCGTGGAAGGCCGCGGCGACAGCGACGGCTGGGCCACCGACACCCAATTGGAAGCCCGCTTCCGGACCGGCGGCGTCGACCACACCGTGCTGGGCGGCTTCGACCACTTCTACACCGAGTGGCAGCACTACCGCGACCTGGTGACCTCGTCGCTGGTCCTGCCGATGCTCAACATCTTCGACCCGCAGCCGCGGGGCGTGACGGGCTTCTCCAAGGCGCTGAACGCGCAGGTCTATACCGAGACCGTCAGCCGGCAGAACGGCGTCTACCTGCAGGACCAGATCTCGGCCGGCAAGCTGCGCGTGACGCTCGGCGGTCGCCAGGACTGGGCCTATGACAACACCTACAACGCCATCAGCAAGGAGCGGTACATCACCAAGTCCGACGCCTTCACCTGGCGGGCGGGCGCGGTCTATCTGCTCGACAACGGCCTGGCGCCCTATGCCAGCTATTCGGAATCGTTCCAGCCGCAGGTGGCCAGCCCG
>JASGDR010000634.1:0-5385 GCA_047607095.1 Caulobacter sp. | reverse complement strand
GCCGGCTGCGAACCCGACGAGATGGGCATCGGCCCGGTCTTCGCCGTGCCGCGTCTCCTGGAACGCCACGGCCTGAAGGTCGATGTCGTCGACCTTCAGGCCGTGGCGTTCCAGGAGACGCGGCACGGCGAAGACCGGGCCGATGCCCATCTCGTCGGGTTCGCAGCCGGCGATGGCGAAGCCCTTGAACAGGCCCAGCGGCTCCAGATTGCGGCGGGCGGCCTCCTTGGCCTCCATCACCACCACGGCGGCGGCGCCGTCCGACAGCTGGCTGGCGTTGCCGGCGGTGATGAAGTTGCCCGGACCCTTGACCGGTTCCAGCTTGGCCAGGCCCTCGAGCGTGGTCTCCGGACGATTGCACTCGTCCTTGCTGACCACGTAGTCGACCAGGCTTTCTTCCTTGGTGTCCTTGTTGACCACTTTCATCTTGGTGGCCATCGGCACGATCTCGTCGTCGAACAGGCCGGCGGCCTGGGCCGCGGCGATCCGCTGCTGGCTGCGCAGAGCGTATTCGTCCTGGTATTCGCGGCCGACGTTGTAGCGCTTGGCGACGATGTCGGCGGTGTCGATCATCGCCATCCACAGCGCCGGCTTCTCGCGCATCAGCTTTTCTTCGGTGATGTGGAAGCGGTTCATGTGGCCGCCGGCGTTGACCAGCGAGATCGACTCCACGCCGCCGCCGACAGCCACGGGGGCGCCGTCGTTGCGGACGTAGTTGGCGGCGGTGGCGATGGCCTGCAGGCCCGACGAGCAGAAGCGGTTGACGGTCTGGCCCGAGGTAGTGACTGGCAGGCCGGCCCAGATGGCGGCGTTGCGGGCCACGTTCATGCCGGTGGCGCCCTCGGGGCCGCCGCAGCCCAGCACCACGTCCTCCACTTCCGGACCGTCGAGGCCCGCGCGGCTCACGGCGTGCTGGATGGCGTGGCCGGCCATGGCCGCGCCGTGGGTGTTGTTGAAGCCGCCGCGAACGGACTTGGCCAGGCCCGTCCGGGCGTAAGAGACGATGACCGCTTCGCGCATGGCGCTTCTTCCCTGTTTAAACGTTAGTTTGAATTGCCGGCACCGTATGACGGAAATCCGGCGGGGGGAAGATCACGTAAGCGTAAGGCGCGTTCAGCCCAGCAAGGTCGGGGCGTCGGGCAGTTCGTTGCGGTCCTCGCCGCCGTCGCGCGGCGCGTGCTCGGCCAGGATCGTCCCGGCGCGGCCCACGGCGGCGACGAAGCCGTCGGCGACGGCGCCGGCCTTCAGGCCCGTGACCAGGTCGGCGACCACGCCGGACCAGGCGTCCTCGGGCGCCAGGCCGTGGATGCCCTCGTCGGCCAGCACCTCGACCCGATGCTCGGCCAGGGCCGCGAAGATCAGCACGCCGGTGCGGCCACGGGTGGCGCGCAGGTCGCTGGACAGGAAGAAGGCCTCGGCCGCCCGCCGCACGCGTCGGGCCGGGCTTTCGCCGGCGGGCAGGCGCAGGCGGATCGCCGGGATCGACAGCAGCATCGCGGCCGCGACGAACACGCCGGCCTGCAGGGCCAGATGGACCAGAAGGGCCGAAAGGATCGCGCCGTCCTGCGCGGCGGCGTGCCCCACGCTCCAACCGCCGAACAGGCGGGTCAGGGCCTCGGGCCGCAGACCGGCCAACAGGGCGAAGGCCGGGATCAGCAGCGCCGCTCCGGCCGCCCAGGCCAATACCGGGGCGGGCCGCTCGGGGGCGACGCGCGGGGCGATCACGCAGCGAATCTCGCCGACGGTGGCCGCCTCCGCCGCGCGTACGGCCTGCGCGATGCGGTCTTGGTCGGCCTGGGAAAGGATCATGCTCATCACCAGCTCCCCGAGGATCCGCCGCCGCCGAACGAGCCGCCGCCGCCGGAAAATCCGCCGCCGCCTCCGCCGCTCCAGCCCCCGCCGCCGCCGAAGCCGCCTCGACCCCGGCCGCCGCTGGTCAGGGCGTCGATCAGGATCCAGGGCAGGGCGTCGCCCAGGGCCGAGCCCAGGACGCCGCGCCGACGGCGTCGCCGCCCGAACATCGCCCGCAGGATCATGACCCCGATGATCACGATGATGAAGACGGCGACCAACGGGACGCCGCCGTCGTCCTCACGTTCGGCCTGCGCCGCCTGGGCGACCTGGGCTTTGGCCTCGCCGTCGGGCAGGGACAGCTGCTTGACGATGGCGTCGGTCCCGGCGACGACGCCGCCCTCCAGATCGCCGGCCTTGAACCTGGGCAGCACCGCGCTCTGGATGATGACGCTGGACAGCGCGTCGGTCAGCACGGGCTCCAGGCCGTAGCCGACCTCGATGCGGACCTTGCGCTCGTTCGGCGCGACGATCAGCAGGGCGCCGGTGTTCCTGTCCTTCTCGCCGATCCCCCAGGCCCGGCCCAGCTGGTAGCCGTAGTCCTCGATCTCGTAGCCCTGCAGGCTGGAGAGGGTGGCGACCACGACCTGGCGGCCGGTGTCCTTCTCCAGCGCGGCCAGCTCGTCGGTGAGACGTTGCTCGGCGGCCGGCGACAGAACGCCGGCCTGGTCGACGACGCGGCCGGTCAGCGGCGGGAAGGTCGGGGCGGCGAGGGCGGCCCCGGCCAGGAACAGCAAGGCCAGGAACAGCAAGGCAGGGGCGCAGAGGATGGAAACGGCCCGCCAACTCCTCTCCCGCGCAACGGGGGAGGAGGGCCGCGAAGCGGCGTTCGCCACCCTAGTGCGCCGGCGCCGGCTGGGCCGTGGCCGCCGGCGCGGCCGGAGTGCCGAAGCTGACCGTGGGCGCGGTCTGGGCGGCGGCCGTGGCCTCGAAGAGCACCGCCGGCTTCTGGCCGCCGTAGACGGTCTTGGCCCAGAGGATGGTCGGGAAGGTGCGCAAGGACGTGTTGTAGACGCGGGCGGCCTCGTTGTAGTCGCGCCGCGCGATGGTGATGCGGTTCTCGGTGCCTTCCAGCTGGCTCTGCAGGGCCAGGAAGTTCTGGTTCGACTTCAGGTCGGGATACTGCTCCTGGATCACCATCAGCCGGCCGAGCACGCCGGTCAGCTGGTCCTGGGCGGCGGCGTATTTCTGGAAGGCGGCGGGGTCGGTGATGGTCGAGGCGTCGACCTTGACCTGGGTGGCGCCGGCGCGGGCCTGGGTCACCGAGGTCAGCACGTCCTTCTCCTGGGCCGCGTAGCCCTTCACGGTGGCGACCAGGTTGGGGATCAGGTCGGATCGACGCTGGTACTGGTTCTGGACCTCGGCCCAGGCGGTCTTGGCCTTTTCGTCCTGGGTGGGGATGGTGTTGATCCCGCAGCCGGCCAGGCTGACGGCCAGGGCGGCGGAGGCAAGGGCCAGGCGGGCGGGCGAGCGCAGCGGCGACATGGAAGCTCCCTCTGAGGCGGCTGACGGCCGCCGGTTTCGTTTATATGGCCCCGTCTCCGGCTCGCGTCATCCGCGCATCGGATTAACTCGCGTCCATGCAACGGCTTAACCTCGTCTTGAGGGAGTTGCGCGCACGATCCCGTGCATGATCCTGCTGGCCGCCTTCGCGTTCCTGGGAGCCCTGCTGGGGCTTTTCTGGCGCCCCCGCTTCGTGGGGGTGGCGATCGCCGTGGCCGTCGCCGGCGTCGTGCAGGGAACGGCGGCCTGGTCGCTGCAGATCCTGTCCGAGCAGGTCAACCGCGAGCACCTGCTGATCCAGATGCATGCGGTGTTCGGCGAGACCCTGATCGACTTCGCCGGTCCCGTCGCCGCCGCGGCCGTCGGGGCGGTGTTCGCCGCCCTGCTGGGCGGCCTGGCCGACGCCCGTCGCCCGCCGGTGCTGGTCACCGCCGACGGCCTGCGCCGCAAGGTCGGCAAGGACGGGCGCTACGCCCGCATGGAGGGCATGGTCGAGCAGCGCGAGATCCACGCCCGGGCCGAAAGCCGGATCGACTCCATCCTGGGGTTCTGAGCGTCGGGCTTCCGTCGCCGGAAACCTCCGTTTCGATAAAATATGCGCACGCGAACAAAAACGCGCTTGCGCTATTTCTGAACGCTGATATCTAAGCAGTGCTTAGTTCGGTTGCGCGGCGCCGGTGGGGATACCGTCGCCCATATCCTTCGCGACCGGGCGGCCAGTACAGCTTACGCGCCGATCATCGATCTTTCCATCATCCCCGAAGCTGGAGGGCTTTGTCCATGAAGCTCCGCGCCCTGGCGGCCGTCGCCGCCCTGTCCGTCTGCGCGCTCGTCGCCGCCCCCGCCCTGGCCGACGGCCGCCTGGCGGTCACTCTCGAAAAACCCGTCTCCGCCAAGACCAAGATCGTCGCCGGCGGCGCGGTCTTCGTCTGCGAAGAAGCCGCCTGCGTCGCCGCCTCGGCGCCGTCGCGGGCCCTCAGCGTCGCCTCGTGCAAGGCGCTGGTGAAAGAAGCCGGCCGCGTCTCGGCCTTCGGCGGCGAGGCCAAGGCCCTGGCCGCCGACGAGCTGGAGCGCTGCAACGCTTCGGCCAAGGCCGCCTGAGGTCTTCTCCCGGTATCCGGAGGCGTATTTCTCCGGCTGTTTCCTCGATCATCGCCTGACAGGGCGGCGGGCCGGTTCCGCCGCCTTTTTCTTTCTGCGCTCCGGGAGTTAAGTGTCGCCCATGACCCGCTCGCTCGCCGCCCTGCTGGAAGACGCCCTGAAGGAAGCCGCCGGCGCCGACGCCGCGCCGGTGTCGCTGACCGTCGACTATGGCGCGGGCGCCGGCGAGGGCCTGGTCCTGCGCGGATGGATCGAAAGAGCCACTCGCAGTCTGGTGTTCGCCCAGGCCGAGGCCCGCACGCCGGCCGGGGCCTTGGCCGGCTCGGCCTCCGGCGTATTCCGCCGCGTCAACGTCTGACGGATAAACGGCTTTTTTCCGAAACTTGGCCGAACGCGATCGTCTCGGCTTGGTTGCGACTGCGAACACCCCGTGTTATCAGGCGCGCGGCTTCGGGAAGGGCAGCGTGAGAGCGCGGGCCGCCCGTGCGCTTTTCTCAAGCGCGATCAAGTCTTTAAGCCGGGAAGAGGGGGCAGCTTCTTTTCCGCGGCGATTGCAACGCACACCGGGCGGAACAAGTGGCGGAAGAAACCAAGGCGACGGATGCGGGTCAGCGTTACGCGCAGTCCCTGTTCGAACTGACGATCGAAGGCGGCAACCTGGCGAAGGTCGAGAGCGACCTGAAGGCCCTCAAGGTCCTGATCGCCGACAGCGCCGACCTGCGCCGTCTGATCGACTCGCCCGCGTTCTCGGCCGAGGACAAGGCCAAGGGCCTGACCGCCGTCGCCGTGAAGGCCGGTTTCGACATCCTGACCGCCAAGTTCCTGGGCCTGATCGCCACCAACGGCCGCGCCGTCGAGCTGGTCGGCGCGATCAACGCCTTCGTCGAGCTGTCGGCCAAGCACCGCGGCGTGGTCGCCGCCGAGGTGGTC
>JASGDR010000633.1:0-2964 GCA_047607095.1 Caulobacter sp. | reverse complement strand
CTGCGCCGCGCGCGATTGAACCGGCCGCCGCGCTGTGCGCCGCCGACGCCGCGCGCCTCGTCGGGCCCGCCTCGGTGAAGCGGACGCCGCCGCCGTCCGACGGCCCGATCTTTGACGTCCTGAGCATGAATCCGGGCGGTGCGCAGGCGGCCATAGCGGGCCTTCAGCGCGCCTGCGCCGATCCCGTGAAGCGCCCGCTGATCTGGAGCCTGGTGCACAATCTCCTGAGCGGGTCGGTCAGCGCGCCGGAAGGGCTGCGCCTGGCCGAGGCGGCCGTCCAGGTCGAGTCCTCGGAAGAGGCCTGGCGCAGGCTGGCCCTGGCTCGTCTGCGTCAGGGCGACGAGGCCGGCGCCTTGGAGGCCTGGGGCAAGGCCGGCCAGCCCGTGCAGCCCGCCGAGACGGTCTTGGCCGAGATCGGCGTCTGGTTGGTGCAGGCCATGATGATGGGTCCCGAGCGACGACCGGCGCTGGCCCTGGCGCAGGATAACGAGCGACGCTGGCGGGCGCTCGTCGACACCGGGGCGAGCGGCGTCGAGCCGACCGGCCTGATCTTCGCCATCGACGTCGAAGGCCAGGTGCGGGAAAGCCTGGCGGACGAGGTCGGCGCCGACGCGGCCTACGCACGGGCGATCGCGACCTTGAGCGACATTCGGGCCCGCCTGCCCGCCGATCGCCCAGACGATCACGATCGGATGCTGCTCGGCCTGCTGGCCTCGCGGGTGCGCGTGCTGGCGATCGCGGGCCGGCGTGACGCCGCGGTGGCGGCGGCCCAGCAGGCCGCGGCGCTGGCGCCCGACGCCATGGCGACCTCGCCCCTGACGCCCGAACTCGCCGCACGACTGCGGGCGCGGGCCGACGCGGTGAACCTTTCGCCGCGTTTCGCCGCCATCGGCCGGGATCTGGCCAAGGCCGGGGCGGTCGGCCAAGCCGACGACTTCGGCCGGGCGATGGCGAGAATCCGCGCCGCCTACGAGCTGAGGTCCTGAAGGCCGGCTGACGCCCGCCTTCCTCTGGCCCTCGACTCCGGCTAAGAACGGAGCATGAACGCCGCCGACCCCTACCTGATCCTCGCCCTCGTCTTCCTGATCGCCGCGGCCGGCGCGGTGGTGTGGGCGATCGTGGCGCAGCGCAAGGCCGCCGCGGCCGAGCAGGAGGCCTGGCGCCTCTCGGCCCAGCTGGAGCAGGCGCTGGAGCGCCACCGCATGCTGGAGGACCAGTCGGCGACCCAGATCGAGCTGATCCGCGCCCAGGCCGAGAAGAGCGCCCAGGCCGTGGCCGAGCAGCTGATCAAGCGGGCCGACGAGAACGCCAAGAGCCGCGACCAGCTGACCCACGCCCGCCTGGAGGCGCAACTGAAGCCGGTGGCCGAGACCCTGGCCAAGTTCGAGGCCCAGGTCACCGCCGTCGAGAAGGTGCGCGCCGAGGAGACCGGCGGCCTGAAGGCCCAGATCGCCGCCCTTATGGAGGCCTCGACCGCCACCCAGGCCGAGGCCCGCAAGCTGTCGGCCGCCCTGCGCCGGGGCGCCGGCGTGCAGGGCCGCTGGGGCGAGCAGATGCTGCGCAACGTGCTGGAGATGGCCGGTCTCAAACACGGGGTCGACTTCACCGAGCAGGTGCAGCTGGACGGCGGCCGCATCCGCCCGGACGTTGTGGTGCGCATGCCGCGCAACGCCGCCTTCGTCATCGACGCCAAGTGCTCGCTGAACGCCTACATGGAGGCTCAGGACGCGGCCGACGACGTGACGCGCGAGGCGGCCTATCTGCGCCACGCCGCCTCCCTGCGCGAACACATCCGCTCGCTGTCGGCCAAGGCCTATTGGGACGCGCTGGAGGTCTCGCCCGACTTCGTGGCGATGTTCGTGCCCGGCGACGGCATCCTGGCCGCCGCGCTGGAGCGCGCGCCCGAGCTGATGACCGAGGCGATGGAGAAGAAGGTCATCATCGCCACGCCCTCGACCCTGTTCGCCCTGTGCAAGGCCGTGTCCTACGGCTGGCGGGTGGAGGAGCAGGCCAAGAACGCCGTCGAGGTCGCCGCCCTGGGCCGCGAGCTCTACAAGCGCGTCGCCGACATGGGCGGTCACGTGGCCGGGGTGGGGCGCTCGCTGTCGGCCGCGGTCGACAAGTACAACGCTTTCGTCGGCTCGTTGGAAAGCCGGGTGCTGCCCAAGGCCCGCGAGTTCGAGAAGCTGAAGGTCGAGCACGGCGGCAAGGGCATCGAGGAGCTGGCGGCGGTCGACACCGCCGTGCGCCCGATCACCAAGCTGGAAATCGCCGCCGACGGCGACGGGGTGGGACAAAGCCCCACCTTGACGCTCGGAAATGGGACGCCTACCTGAGTTTCGTTATGGCCGTACGTCGCATCCTCACCATCGATAACGCCGCCGATCTGGCGACGCTGAAGAAGATCTCCACGCCTGTCGAGGTCGTGACCGACGAGCTGCGCGCTCTGATGGACGACATGCTGGAGACCATGTACGACGCGCCCGGCATCGGCCTGGCCGCCGTGCAGATCGGCGAGCCCGTGCGCGTCATCGTCATGGATCTGGCCCGCGAGGGCGAGGAGCCGGCCCCGCGCTACTTCGTCAATCCGGAACTGTTCGACCCGTCCGAGGAGCTGTTCAGCTACGAGGAAGGCTGCCTGTCGGTGCCGGAATACTACGACGCCGTCGAGCGTCCGGCGAAGATCAAGGTGCGCTACCTGAACTATCAGGGCGAGAAGGTCGAAGAGCAGGCCGAGGGCCTGTTCGCCGTCTGCATCCAGCACGAGATGGACCACCTGGAAGGGGTGCTTTTCATCGACCACCTGTCGCGCCTGCGCCGCGACCGCGCCATGGCCAAGGTCAAGAAGGCCCGCCGCGCGGCCTGATCCGCTGACACCTGAGTTTCGAAGAGCCCCGGCTGAAAAGTCGGGGCTTTTTTCTTAGATCCTCCCCCTCTGGGGGAGGTGGCCCAGAGGGCCGGAGG
>JASGDR010000632.1:0-12781 GCA_047607095.1 Caulobacter sp. | reverse complement strand
GTCGTCGGCGAGCGTCGAGGCCGCGGCCGCCTGGGCCACGACCGGGCCGCCGGCGAACGGCGGCGGCGGGCCCTTTCCAGGCGGCGTAACGGAGGGCTGCGCCTGGGGTTGGCGCACGACCGGCGCCTCGAAGTCGGCGGCGGCCTCCTGGGCCAGAACGAACAGGGCGGCGGCCGGCTGGGCGGCCTGCTGCGGCGCCGGGCGCGGAGCCACGGCGGCCAGGAAGCGGGCGACGGGAGTCTGCGCTTCCGGCTCGGATTGCGGCGCGGCGGCGGACGGGGCCTCGGCTTCGGTCGCCTGACCGGATGCGGAGGACGTGGATACGGGACGCGCTAGCGGGGCCCCCTCCTCCGCGACGGCCGACTGCGAGGTAGAGGTCGCCGCCTGGGTCTGTGCGGTCGAGACCGGATCGGCGCTCGCCTGTTCGGACGTCGCCGGCATCAGCGAAACGGTCGTCGCCGAAGCGGGTCCGCCCTGGGCCGCCTGGGTCGGGGCGGACGTCACGGACGGGGCGGCGGAAGACGCGGGCCGGGCCTGAGCGCTCCAGCTGGCCACGGCGGCCCGCAGCACCAGCATGGCGGCCTTCAGGTCCTTGGCGGCCAGGGGCGCGGCGCCGGGCTCGGCCTCCTCGGCTAGGCGCTGCTCCATGAACAGGCCCGAGCGGGCGAAGGCCTGGCGGATCTCGCCGGCGGTCACAGCGCCGTCGATCGGCGAGCGCAGGGCCAGCATGTTGGCGGCGGCCTGGCGGACGACGGCCGGGGCGTCGGGCGAGGTCGAGACCTTCTCCAGATCGGCCAGCAGCGGCGCCATGCCGCCCTGCGCGGGGGCGGCGCGGCCGACGAGGTCGGAGACGGCCCTGGCCTGGACGGCGGGACTGGAGAGCAGGATCTCGCGGGCCTGGCCCGTGGCGCCGCCCTTGAGCAGGCTTTCGACGGTGTCGGCGGCTTCCGGCGCAGACTGGGCGCCGGCCTGGGCCGCGATCTTGCCCAGGGCCTCGCTCGCCTCGGCCAGCGCCTTCTGGGCCAGCATGGCCGGCGGCGGAAGGCCCGGCTGACCGGTCTGGCCGCCCTGGGATCCCGCGGGCGCGACCGTCGCCGTCGGCATCACCGAGGCGAGGTTCGGGACGACGGTTCCGACAGGTTGAACCGACACGACGGGCTCCACGACCGCGCGAAACGCGCAGGGTTGCCGACAGATTAATCCACAGGCGTGAAGCGGGTCTTAAGCCGCCTTGGTCGCGCGGCTTTCGAGGAACGCCAGCATGGCGTCGGCGGCCGCCTCGGCCGGATCGGGCATGCCGCGTCCCAACCGGTCCAGCGCGGCGTACTGCTCGGCCACCTGGCGCGCGCGCAGGGCCGGATCGTCGAGGCGACGGACCAGCTCGGCCGCCAGACGCTCGCCGGTGCAGTCGTGCTGCAGCAGCTCCGGCGCCACCTCGCGGTCGGCGGCGATGTTGAACAGGGTCACCCAGCGCGGCGTCATCAGCCGCTTGAGGATCGCGTAGGTCAGCGCGCCGATCCTGTAGCCGACCACCATCGGAACACCGGCCAGGGCCAGCTCGATGGTCACCGTGCCGCTGCAGGCCAGGGCCGCGGTGGCGGCCTTCATGGCGTCGTCCTTGGCCTGGTCGTCCTCGATGACATGGGCGCGGAACGGCCAGCCGGCCACGCGCGCCTTGACGGCCGCCGCCACGGTCGAGGCGGCGGGCACCACGACGTGAAGACCCGGACGCTCGGCCTTCAGGAGGCGCACGGCGTCCTCGAAGGCCGGCAGCACCCGCTCGATCTCGGACGGGCGGCTGCCGGGCAGGACGGCCAGGATCGGATCATCCGCGCCCGCCCCGATCGCCGCGCGCGCCCGGGCGGCGTCGGCGCCGCTGAAGTCACGCGCCAGGGCCGGATTGCCGACGAAGACGCTGGGCAGGCCGACGGCGTCGAAAAACGGCTTGTCCATCGGCTGGGTGGCCAGCAGCAGGTCGACGGCCTTGGCCAGGATCGCGGCGCGGCCGGGGCGCGAGGCCCAGACCTGCGGGGCGACGTACTTGATCAGCGCGATCGACGGATCCAGCGCCCGCAGGCGCTTGGCCAGGCGGATGTTGAACCCCCAAGAGTCGATCAGCACCGCCACGTCGGGCTTTTCGCGCGCGGCCAGGGCCTCGACGTCCTTCAGCCGGCGCAGGACGCGCGGATAGGCCTTCAGCCCCTCGGAGAGGCCCAGGATCGACAGCTCGGCGATGTCGAAGGGGCTCTGCACGCCCTCGGCGGCCATGCGGACGCCGCCCAGGCCGACGAACCGCACCTTGTCGCCCAGCCGCTTGCGCAGAACCTGGGCCAGGCCCGCGCCGAGATTGTCGCCCGAGGCCTCGGCCGCGACCAGCATGACCGTCAGCGGACGGGCGGCGGACACCTCGGGGGTCATCAGCCCGGCTCGACGCCGTAGACGAAGAGGCCCAGGTCGTCGGCGCAGGCGATCACCTGCTCGCGGTCGACGATCAGCAGGCGGCCGGCCTCGCCGACCACGCCGGCCAGACCGGCGCGCGCGGCGCGCTGGATGGTGGCGACGCCGATGGTGGGCAGGTCGACCTTGGTTTCCTGGATCGGCTTGGGCGCCTTGGCCAGCACGCCCTTGGGGGCCTCCGGACAGCCGCGGATCGCCTGCGGCAGGTCGGCGACCCGGCGAAGCATGGCGTCGGTGCCCTCCTGGGCCTCCACGGCCAGCACCAGGCCGTCGCAGACCACGGCCCCCTGCCCCACGTCCAGCCCGCCGATGGCGCGGGCGACGTTCAGCGCGCGATCGATGTCGAGACCGTGCTCCTCGCGCGGGGCGTAGCGGCCCAGCGGTCCGGCCGGCAGGGTCATCTCGCCGCGCACCTCGTGGGCGCCCTCGACGACGAAGCCTTCCTTCTCGAACTCGGTCAGCACCCGGCGCAGCAGGGCGTCGTCGCCTTCCCGCGCGGCCTTGATCAGGCCCGGCAGCACCTTCACGCCCCGGAAATCCGGGATCAGGGCCGAGAAGTCGGGACGATCCACCGTGCCGGCGAAGCAGACGGCCTGACAGCCCTCTTCCTTCAGCGCCTTGAAGGCCTTGCCGAACTCGGCGATGCCGATCTCGGCTCCGGCGTACTGCTCCAGCGACGGGTCGGCGAAGCCCTTGACGCGCATGACGGCGAAGGGCCGGCCGGCGCGCTCGCAGTGGGCGGCCAGCTCGAGCGGCAGCGCCCCGCCGCCGGCGATAAGTCCGAGCTTGCGCAAGCCTAGACCTCGCGCTCGGGCAGGCACAGCGGCCGGTTTCCGTCGGCGCGGATGAAGGCGATGATCTCCATCACTTCCGGAATGGCGGCATAGGTCTCGGCCGCGTCGTCCAGGCGCTCCTGGAAGGTGCCTTCGTCGGCGAACATCATGCGATAGGCCGAACGCAGGGCGATGATGGATTCGCGCGAGAAGCCGCGGCGCTTGAGGCCGACCAGGTTCAGGCCTTCCAGGTGGGCGTGGTTGCCCCACACCGAGCCGTACGGGATCACGTCCTTGGTCACCGCGGCCAGGCCGCCGATGAAGCTGTAGCGGCCGACGCGCGAGAACTGGTGGATGGCCGCCAGGCCGCCGACGAACACGAAATTGCCGACGTCGACATGGCCGCCCAGGGTCGCGCCCTTGGCCAGCACGACGTGGTCGCCCACGGCGCAGTCGTGGGCCACGTGGGCCTCGGCCATGAAGAAGCCGTCGGCGCCGACGGTGGTCACGCCGCGGCCCGAGGCCGTGCCCGTGTTCATCGTCACCTGCTCGCGGATGACGTTGCGCGGGCCGATGACCAGCTGCGTGCGCTCGCCCTTGTAGCCTAGGTGCTGCGGCGGGCCGCCGAGGGCCGAGAAGGCATGGACGACGGTGTCCTCGCCGATGGTGGTGACGCCATCGACCACCACGTGCGACAGCAGGCGCACGCGGTCGCCCAGGGTCACGTCGGGGCCGACGATGCAGAACGGCCCGATTTCGACGTCCTCGCCCAGCTTGGCGGCGGCGTCGACGATGGCGGTCGGATGGACTTTGGTCATTTCGTCGGGGTCTCCACGACCATGGCGGCGAACTCGACCTCGGCGGCGACCTTGTCGCCGATCTTGGCCACGCCCTTGAACTTGAAGATGGTCGAGCGCGCGCGCAGCACCTCGACTTCCATGCGCAGGACGTCGCCCGGACGCACGGGATTGCGGAAGCGGGCGTTGTCGACCGACATGAAGAAGATCGTCTTGCCCTCGGTGTCGACTTCCAGCGACTTGCTCATCAGCACCGCGCCGGTCTGGGCCAGGGCCTCGATGATCAGCACGCCGGGCATCACCGGGTTGCCCGGGAAGTGACCCTGGAAGAACGGCTCGTTGACCGTCACGCACTTGATGCCGACGATCGACTTGTGCGGCTCGTAGGCTTCGGCGCGGTCGACCAGCAGGAAGGGATAACGGTGCGGGATCCGGTCGAGGATCTCGGCGATGTCGATGTCGGTCTGCGCAGCAGCGGCTTCGGTCTGGCTCATGCCTCGTCTTTCATCCCCCGACTGCGCGCACTCCGCGACAGCCATGCCGTCTCCCGCAGCCACCGCTTGATGGGGCGCGCGGGAAACCCTGTCCATGTCTCGCCCGCCGGCACGTCCTTGAACACCGAGGCCGAGGCCCCGATGCTGGCGCCGGCGCCGATCGTCAAGTGGTCGGCGACGCCGGCCTTGCCGCCGAACGCGACGCCGTCGCCGACGACCGTGCTGCCCGACAGCCCGGTGTAGGCCGCCAGCAGGCAGTTTCGGCCCAGCTGCACGTTGTGCGCAACGTGGACCAGATTATCGATCTTGGTGTTCTCGCCCACCGTGGTGTCTTCGAACGCGCCGCGGTCGATGCAGCTGTTGGCACCCAGGGTGACGCCGTCCTGGAGGACCACCCGGCCCAGCTGCGGCAGATCGACGACGCCCTTGGGACCGCCGGCCGCGCCGAACCCCGCCTCACCGACCGCCGAGCCGGCGTGCAGGCTGACCCGGTCGCCGATCAGCGCGAAGCCGACCACGGCGTTGGCGCCGATCACGCAGTCCCGGCCGATGGCGACGCCCGGGCCGATCACGGCGCCGGGACCGACGACCGTGCCGCGACCGATGCGGACGTCCTGGCCGATCACCACGCCGGGCGAGAGGCGCACGCCCTCCTCCAGCACGGCCGACGGATGGACGGCCGCCGAGCCCGGCTCATGCCGGCGGGGCGCGTGCAGGCGGGCCGCGGCCGCGGCCCAGGCGGCCTGGGGATGGGGGGTGAGCAGCGCGGCGCAGCCTTGCGGCGCGAACTCGCGGTGCTGGGGCTTCATGAAGATCGCGCCCGCCCTGCAGGCGGAAAGGCCGGCGGCCCGACGCGGATCGGAAAGGAAGGAAACGGCGTCCGACCCGGCGCCGTCGAGCGGCGCGACGGTGGCGATCAGGCGCTCGCCGAGAGACGGATCAGCCAATTCCGCGCCGCCGGCCAGGGCCAGATCGGACACGGAAACCGGACCCAGGGTCTCGAAAAAGCGGGGGTCCGGCATGGAAACCTCTCGACGACGGCCGTCCCGGGAATCGCCCGATACGGACGAAGTGTAGGCGGCCGAAAGCCGCCCCGAGTCAATGCCGTAACGGAAGGCGCCCGCCCAGCGAGTGCCGGGCGGGCGCCTCCTTAGTTCTTAGTTCCGCTGCAGTTGGGCGGCCAGCTGGGCGGCCTGCTGCGGGGTCAGCTTGGTGCGTTCCAGAGCCTGGAAGGTCGAGGCCTTGCCGCGGGCGTCCAGCAGGGTGACGATCTGCGGGGTGATGTCCATGGCCGGGTTGAAGATGGCCACGGCGTTGCGCTCGACCAGCAGGCCGCAGGCCTTTTGCTGGTAGGCGGCGATCACGGCCGGCTGCAGTTCGGCTTGGTACTGCTGCTGGGCGTTGTCGGCGGTGGCGACCAGTTCCATCTGGGTGTGGGCGGCGTCGCGCTGCAGGGCGCTCTGCTCCAGCTCGAGATCCGACTTCTGCTTTTCGCGAGCGTTGATGTCGGCGGCCGGGGTCTTGGCGGCGGCGTTGAACGCGTCGATCTTGGTCTGCAGGGCCTTTTCACGGGCGGCCAGCGGCGACTCGGCCGTGGTCTGCAGGGCCTTCAGGCGGGCGTCGAGCGCCTTGCCGGTGGCCGAGCCGCCGCGAACGGCGCCGGCCGAGAACACGCACAGGCTGGGGATAGCGGCGCCGTGGGTGATCGGCGGCGCGGCCGGAGCGGCCGGAGCCTTGGCGAGCGGAGCGGCGGCTTGGGCGAAAGCGCCGGAAGCCACGGCGAACGCGGCCAGACCCGAAGCGGCCGCGGCGAGGAACTTGGAGGACATGCTGTCAGGAGCCTTGTGGAGATTAGAAACGAGTGGAGGTCGAGAAGCGGAAGGTTTCCGTACGGTCGTAGTCTTCCTTCTTCAGGATCTGGCTGATGTCGAACCGGATGGGACCCATGGGCGACTTCCAGTCGATGCTGATGCCGGCCGAGGCCCGCAGAGCGAGGTTGTCGCGGATGTTTTCGTCGAAGACTCCGGTCGAACTTTGGCGATCGACGTCATCCAGCTGACCGGCGGTGCCGAAGTCGGTGAACAGCGCGGCCTTGATGCCGTACTGCTCGGGCAGGAAGGTCGGGATGCTCAGCTCCAGCGAACCGATGGCGTAGAGCTTGGCGCCCAGGGCGCTGCTGTCGCTGGAGGTGTCGCGCGGGCCGATACCGGCCGTCTCGAAGCCGCGGAAGGTGGAGCCGCCCTTGTAGAATCGGTCGTTGATGCGGACGCTGTCGCCGCCCCAGCCTTCGATGTAGCCGGCCGAACCGGTGGCCTGCAGGACGAAGTCCTTGTTGAAGCCCCAGTACCAGCCGCCGTCCACCTCGGTCTTGAGGTAGTTCACGTCGCCGCCGAAGCCGGCCAGGTCCTGGTTCAGGTCGGCGAAGAAGCCGCGGGTCGGGCGCAGCGGGTCGTTGCGCTTGTCGAGGCGCAGGCCGTAGCCGACCAGCGAGGTCATGTAGGCGCCGCGCTGCAGGCAGAGGATCGTCGAGACCGTGCCGCTGGTGCAGTAGCTGTCGGCCACGTCCACCTCGTCCTGACGCAGGGTGTAGCGCAGGCTCATGGAGGTGTTCTGGGTCAGGCCGAAGCCCAGGGTGAAGCCGCCGCCGATCGACTTGGTGTCGTAGGCCGCGTACTCGCTGAGATCGTAGCGGTACGAATAGAGGTTCACGCCGGCGGCCAGGTTGCGGCCCAGGAAGCGCGGCTCGGTGAAGGCGAAGTCGACCTGCTGACGCAGCGAGCCGACCGACACGCGGGCGCGCAGGTTCTGGCCGCGGCCGCGGAAGTTCCGCTCGGTAACGCCGACGTCGAGGACCAGCTGGTCGACCGAGCTGTAGCCGGCGCTGAACGACAGTTCGCCGGTCGGCTGCTCTTCGACCTTCACGCGCAGCGCGGTGCGGTCGGGGGCGCTGCTGGGCAGCTCCTCGATGTTGACGTCCTTGAAGAAGCCGAGGCGACGCATGTTGTTGCGCGAGCGGTCGACCAGCACGCGGTTGTAGGCGTCGCCCTCGGCGACTTCCATTTCGCGGCGCAGGACGTAGTCGAGGGTGCGGGTGTTGCCGACGATGTCGATGCGATCGACATAGACGCGCGGGCCTTCACGCACGGAGAACACCACGTCGACCGTCTGGGTCTCGCGGTTGGGCACGTAGCGCGGACGCACGTCCACGAAGGCGAAGCCGGCCGCGCCCGCCGCGAAGGTCAGGGCGTCGGTGGCCTGCTCGATGCGCTCGTCCTCGTAGATCTGGCCGGTCTTGATCGGCAGGATCTGGGCCAGCAGGTTGCCGTCGAGCTTCTTCAGCTCGGTTTCGACGGTGACCTTGCCGAACTTGTACTTGGGACCTTCATCGAGCGTGTAGGTGACCGCGAAGCCGTTCTTGTCGGTCGCCAGCTCGGCGGTCGAGGCCACGACGCGGAAGTCGAAGAAGCCGCGGTTGCGATAGTACTTGCGCAGCTGTTCGCGGTCGTACTCGATCCGGTCAGGGTCGTAGTTGTCGTTGCTGGTCAGGAATTTGTACCAGTGCGACTCCTTGGTGACGATGACGTCGGCCAGTTCGTTGTCCGAGAATTCCTTGTTGCCCAGGAAGTTGACGCCGAGAACGCCGCTCTTGGGGCCTTCGTTGATCTCGAACACCAGATCGACGCGCTTCTGCGGCAGCTCGACGACCTTGGGGGTCACGGTGGCCGAGATGCGGCCCGAGCGGCGATAGAGTTCGATGATGCGCTGGACGTCGGCCTGCACCTTGGCGCGGGTGAAGATGCCGCGCGGACGGATCTGGACCTCGTCCTTCAGCTTGTCTTCCTTGAGGGCCGAGTTCCCTTCGAAGACCACCTGGTTGATGATCGGGTTCTCGACGACCTTGACCACCAGATCGCCGCCGACCAGCTCGATCGAGACGTCGGCGAACAGATCGGTGCGCGCCAGGGTCTTCAGCGCCAGGTCGAGGCGGGCCGGATCGACGGTCTCGCCGGCCTGGATCGGCAGGTAGGACAGCACCGTCCCGGCCTCGATCCGCTCGTTGCCCTGCACGACGATGCGCTGCACCACGCCCGAGGTCTGGGCCTGGGCGAACGCGGCCTGAGGCGCGATCAGGGCGGTGGAGCCGAAGAGGAGCGCAACGCCGGTGGCGAACGCGGCGCTGTGGGCGCGAATTTTGCTCATGGGACCAATCATGGACGGGCGGCCGGCGTTCACGTGAACAGGCCGCCGATGAATTTGAACACGTCGTAGCGGTTGAGGTCGTTCCAGGCCGCGAACAGCATGAAACCAAGGATCAAGGCAAGCCCCGCGCGGAAGCCCGCGGCCTGGAAGTCGGCGCGCAGAGGGCGCCGGAAGACGGCCTCGTAGGCATAGAGCAGCAGGTGACCGCCATCGAGCACGGGGATCGGCAGCAGGTTCATGAAGCCGATGCTGACCGACAGGCTCCCGATCAGCCACGACAGCGAATAGGCCAGACCGATGACCATGACCTTGGCCGAAGGCGCCTGCTGGACGACTCCGTTGGTCACGGCGCCGGCGGTGTGGCCGATGCCGATGATGCCGCTGATCTGATCGGCCGGCAGCTGGCCGGTCAGCAAGCGGCCGAGATAGAAGCTGATCGTGCCCAGCATGTCCCAGACCTGGGCGGCGCCGTCGGGAATGGCGCGCAGGGGCGAGGAGCGTTCGAAGTAACCCACCGGACGGCTCTTCAGCCCCAGTTCGCCGACCTTCACCCGGCCGGACACCTCGTTCTTGCGCTCGACCAGCCGCGGCGTGGCGACGATCTGCATGGACCGCCCGCCCCGCTCGACGGTGAAGTCGATGGCCATGTTGGCGCGCACGCCCACATAGTTCTGGATCTGCTGGAAGGCCTCGACGCGGCGACCGTCCATCCGCGTGATCACGTCGCCGGGCTGGAAGCCGGCGGCCTGCGCCGCGCTGGCCGGCGTCACTTCGCCGACGGTGGCCGGGGTCTTCTGCTCACCGAAGGTCGCCAGAATCACGGCGAAGACCAGCGTCGCGAGGATGAAATTGGCGATCGGACCGGCCGCGGCGATGATCGCCCGCTGCCAGACCGGCTTGAAATGGAAGTACTTCTTGACCGCCTCGGGCCCTTCGCGCCGAGAGATCTCGGCCTTCATGGCGTCGAGGTCGTTCTGGTCGGGCACGCTGGCGGCGTTCTCGTCGCCGGCGAAGCGCACATAGCCGCCCAGCGGGATCGAGGCGACCCGCCACTCGACGCCGCTCCTGTCGCGCCAGGAAAACAGGGCCGGGCCGAAACCGATCGAGAAACGATCGATCGCGACGCCGCAGGCCCGCGCCGCCCAGAAGTGACCGAGCTCGTGCACCGTCACGACGACGGACAGCACGAACACCATGGACACGAGCATGATCAGAATTCCGATCATCGGACGGAATCTGCTCCCCTAAATCAGTTCGGACGACGCTTGTGTGCGACAACCTCGGCCGCAATGCGGCGAGCGGACGCGTCGATCAGCATGGCTGTATCAAGAACGTCACCAGCCGTTACGGCGAGGTCCCCTACCCCGTTCATGCGTTCCAGCGTCCCCTCAACCGAGGCGGCAATATCGAGAAAGCCGATCTGCCGGTCAAGGAAAGCCGCGACGGCGACCTCGTTGGCCGCATTCATCGCCGTCGGCGCGCCGCCGCCCAGGCGCAGGGCCTCTCGCGCCACGCCCAGCAGCGGGAAGCGGTCCAGATCGGGATCCTCGAAAGTCAGCTGGGCGTAGGCGCCCAGGTCCAGAGGCTTCGCGGGCCAGGCCAGGCGCTCGGGCCAGGAATAGGCATAGGAGATCGGGCTGCGCATGTCCGGCGGCCCCAGCTGCGCCAGGGTCGAGCCGTCGGTGTACTCGACGAGGCTGTGGATCACGGACTGCGGGTGGATCACGACGCCGATACGCTGCTCCGGAGTATCGAAGAGGTAGGAGGCCTCGATCATCTCCAGCCCCTTGTTCATCATGGAGGCGGAATCGACCGAAATCTTGGCGCCCATCGACCAGTTGGGATGGGCCACGGCCTGCTCGGGGGTGGCGGCCGCCATCTGTTCGCGGGTCCAGGTGCGGAAGGGCCCGCCCGAAGCCGTGAGGATCAGGCGCGCGACGCGGTCGAGGCACGCCGGCTGCAGCACCTGGAAGATGGCCGAGTGCTCGGAATCGACCGGGATCACCGCGCCGCCGGCCTCGCGCGCGACGCGCAGCAGTTCGGGACCGGCGCAGACCAGGCTTTCCTTGTTGGCCAGGGCCACGACCGCGCCCGTGCGGGCCGCCGCCAGGGTCGGGGCCAGGCCGGCCGCGCCGACGATGGCCGACATCACCCAGTCGGCGCCCATGGACGCGGCCTGCGACACCGCGGCCGCGCCGGCGGCGGCCTCGACGCCCGAACCGGCCAGGCGCTCGCGCAGCTCGCCCAGCAGGCTCTCGTCCTCGATCACCGCCAGCCGGGGGCGCCAGCGCAGGGCCTGCTGGGCCAGGCGCTCGACATTACGCCCGGCCGCCAGGGCCAGGATCTCGACCGGAACCTTGGACTGCTCGAAAAGGTCGAGAGTGGAGACGCCGATCGAACCCGTCGAACCGAGCACCACCACCTTACGCGGCGCGGTCAATGAGCCCATCCCCAATGGTCGATCAGGCGAACGGCGGCCACCACGATGGCCGCGAACATCAGGCCGTCGACGCGATCCAGCAGGCCGCCGTGGCCGGGGATCAGGTCGCCGCTGTCCTTTACGCCGAAGCGGCGCTTGAGCATCGATTCCCAAAGGTCGCCGGCCATGGTGGCCAGACCGCCGAGCAGGCCGATCAGGGCCGCGGCCGGCCACACCAGGCGCAGACCGGCCAGCTCGGCCACCGCCACGGCGCCGAGGGTGGCGGCCACGAGACCGCCGACGAAACCCGACCAGGTCTTGTTGGGCGAGATCCGGGGCCACAGCTTGGGCCCCTTCAGCAGGCTGCCGGTCGCATAGGCGAAGATGTCGGCGAACCAGGTGACCACGAACAGCAGCAGCGTCCACCACAGGCCGTCCGACAGCGAGCGCACCCAGACCATCGCGATGACGGCCGGGGCGATGTAGATGACGCCGTAGGCGGCGTCGGCACGGCGCTCGACCGCGCCCCGCGCGATCAGGCCGGCCAGGAACGCTCCGGCCAGCACGACGGCCCAGGCGATGACGAAGTGGCTGAGGAAGGCGGCGATCACCGCCACGGCGCAGAACACGGCGACCACCGAGCCGACCGCGTTGGGCGCCTTGGGCGCGCTGATCTTGCCCCACTCGCGGGCCAGCAGCCCGACGCAGACCAGGGCGAGCGCCAGGAACCAGTAGCCGCCCAGCCAGACGGCGGCCACGACGGTAGGCACGAGCACGGTAGCCGAAGCCACGCGCGTCCAGAGATTGCCCCAGTTGAAGCGCTTAGCCGGCGACGGCGACGTCATCGGCCGCAATGCCTCCATAGCGCCGATCCCGGCTACGATACTCCGCGACGGCCGCCGCCAGGTGCTCGGGGCCGTAGTCGGGCCACAGGACGTCCTGGAAGATCAGTTCGGCGTAGGCGCATTCCCACAGCAGGAAGTTGGAGATGCGGTGCTCGCCGCTGGTCCGGACGATCAGGTCCGGCGCGGGCGCGGCCGAGGTCGACAGGAAGCTCCCGAACAGCTTCTCGTTCAGGTCGGCCGCCCTCGCCTCGCCCCGTTCGACCTGCTCGGCGAAGCGGCGCGCGGCGTCGGTGATGTCGGCCTGGCCGCCGTAGTTGAAGGCCACCTGCAGCAGGAAGCGGTCGTTGTGGGCGGTGCGCCGCTCGGCCCGCTCGATCACTTCGAGAACGTCGGGCGACAGGCCGGTGCGCCGGCCCACGATCCGCACACGGACGCCTTCACGGCTCAGCCGCTCGAGATCCGATTCGACATAGGCCTTGAGCAGACCCATCAGCTCGGAAACTTCCTGGGCCGGGCGGCGCCAGTTCTCGGTCGAGAAGCCGAACACGGTCAGCACGCCGACGCCGGCCGAGGGCGCGCCCTCGACCGTGCGCTGCAGCGCATTGACCCCGGCCCGATGGCCCAGCGCGCGCGGCATGCCGCGGCGTTTGGCCCACCGGCCGTTGCCGTCCATGATGATGGCCGCATGCAGACCCGCGCCGGCCTCGCCCCCAGGGCGCGCGGTCTTGGTCTGCAGGCCGGTCTTCGGCGACATGCGCTCTCAGCCTTCCCTTCTCGTCCCCCAGGCGTCCAACTC
>JASGDR010000631.1:0-4625 GCA_047607095.1 Caulobacter sp. | reverse complement strand
CAGCACGCGGTCGATGCCGCTGTCGCGGGCGGTGACCATGATGATGGCGACGGCCTCGCCCTCCGAGCGCAGCTCGCGGCACAGGGTCAGCCCGTCGCCGTCGGGCAGATTGAGGTCCAGCACGATCAGGTCGGCCGGTTCCTCGGACAGCAGCCGCCGCACGTCGCCGACGCTGTCGGCCGACCGCAGCGCATAGCCTTCGCGCTCCAGCTGGGCGAGGATGAGATTTCGGATGTCGGGGTCGTCGTCGACGACGATGACCCGGCCGCTGGGCCGGTCGCTGCCTTCCGTCATCTGGTCAGATTAGCCCCGCTCGCCCCGGCCTGTCTGCGCGGCGATACACAAAGACACAAAACGCGGCGCGGCGACATCGAGCAATACGCAACGCCGCCGATCGACATCCAACGCGCCTGGATCGCGCCTTGCTCGGCCTGCAATCGAACTTCCACCGATCGATGAGGAAGTGGAGAGCTCGCATGCCGCGCGGCGTCGCCTTGGATACTGACCGAACGCTGGGTCGCCCCCTGCCCCGCCGCGGCCTGCTGATGGCCCTGCCCCTGGGCCTTGCGGGCCTGACCGCGGCCTGCTCGAAAGCCTCGCAGCCCAAGGCTCCGGGCGTCGCCGAGGTCGGGGTCGTCACCCTCACCGCCGGTGCGGTCACCATCTCCAGCGAACTGACCGGCCGGGTGGTCGCGGCGATGAGCGCCCAGGTCCGCCCGCAGGTGGCCGGCGTCGTCCAGGCCCGCCTCTTCAAGGAGGGGGGCATGGTCAAGGCCGGGCAGCCGCTCTACCAGATCGATCCCCGCCCCTTCCGGGCCGCGCACGAGGAAGCCGCCGCCAGCCTGGAGAGCGCCCGGGCCAGCCTGGTCACCGCCCAGGCCAAGGCGGATCGTTACGGCCGCCTCTCCGACCTGGAAGCCGTCAGCAAGCAGGACATCGACGACACCGTCGCCAGCGCCCGTCAGGCCAAGGCCAGCGTGCGCCAGAACGAGGCCGCGCTCGAGACCGCCAAGATCAACCTTGCCTACACCAAGGTCTACGCGCCGATCTCCGGCCGCATCGGCCGCTCTTCGGTGACGCCCGGCGCGCTGGTCACGGCCAGCCAGACCGACGCCCTGGCCACCATCCAGCAGCTCGACCCGATCTTCGTCGACATCACCCAATCCAGCCAGCAACTGCTGCAGCTGCGCCGCGGCCTGGCCAAGGGCTCGGTGCTGCCGGCGACCGCCGAGGTGACGCTGAAGCTGGAGGACGGCTCGACCTACGATCAGGCCGGGACCATCGAGTTCAGCGAGGTCAGCGTCGACGAGGACGCCGGCACGGTGGTGCTGCGCGCCCGTTTCCCCAACCCCGACGGCCTGTTGCTGCCGGGGATGTTCGTTCGGGTGGAGACGCCGCAGGGCGTGGCCCCCAACGCGATCCTGGCGCCCCAGCAGGGGATCACCCGCGACGCCAAGGGCCAGGCGACGGCGCTGATCGTCGACGCCGGCGACCAGGTTGTCCAGCGCGACGTGACGGCCGCCCAGGCCGTGGGCGACAAATGGCTGATCACCTCGGGCCTGAAGGCCGGCGACCGCCTGATCGTGGAGGGCGTGGACAAGGTCGCCGCCGGCTCCAAGGTAAAGGCCGCCGCGGTCACGCTGACGAACGAGGGCTGACATGAACATCAGCCGCTTCTTCATCGCCCGGCCGATCTTCGCCTGGGTGATTTCGATCGGGATCATGCTGGCCGGCGGGGCGGCGATCCTCAACCTGGCCGTCGCCCAATACCCCGACATCGCTCCGCCGACGGTCAACATCAGCGCCACCTATCCGGGCGCTTCGGCCGAAACCCTGGAGACCAGCGTCACCCAGGTGATCGAGCAGCAGCTCACCGGTATCGACGGGTTGGAATACTTCTCCTCGACGTCGGACTCCTCCGGCTCGGCCCAGATCACGGCCACCTTCAAGAAGGGCACGGATCCCGACACCGCCCAGGTGCAGGTGCAGAACAAGGTCGCCCAGGCCGAGTCCCGCCTGCCTCAGGCCGTCACCCAGCAGGGCGTCACCGTCACCAAGTCCAACAGCGACTTCCTGATGATCGTCGCGCTCTACGACAAGAGCGACAAGTCGACGGCCAGCGACGTCTCCGACTACCTGGTCACCCATTTCCAGGACGAACTGGCGCGCGTCGAAGGCGTCGGCAGCACCCAGGTGTTCGGCGAGCAGTACGCCATGCGCATCTGGCTGGATCCGGCCAAGCTGGCCTCGTTCAAGCTGATGCCGTCGGACGTCGAAACGGCGCTCGAAGCTCAGAACGCCGAGGTCTCGGCCGGTCAGATCGGCCAGGACCCCTCCCCCAAGGGCCAGCGGCTGAACGCCGTGGTCAAGGCCAAGGCGCGGCTGGAGACGCCCGAGCAGTTCCGCAACATCATCCTGAAGACCACGACCGACGGTTCGGTCGTGCGCCTGTCGGACGTGGCGCGCGTCGAGATGGGCCAGGAGGGTTACAGCACCGACGCCCGCCTCAACGCCCACCCCGCCTCGGGCGTGGCGATCCAGCTGGCCACCGGCGCGGACGCCCTGGCCACGGCCGAACGGGTCAAGACCCGCGTGGCCGAACTCTCCAAGTCCATGCCCAGCGGCTACACGGTGGCCTTCCCGCGCGACACCACCGACTTCATCAAGCTGTCGGTGCACGAGGTGGTGAAGACGCTGTTCGAGGCGGTCGTCCTCGTCGTGCTGGTGATGTTCGTCTTCCTGCAGAGCTGGCGCGCCACCTTGATCCCGGCCATCGCCGTGCCGGTGGTGCTTCTAGGCACGTTCGGGGTGCTGGCGCTCTTCGGATACTCCATCAACACCCTGACCCTGTTCGCCATGGTGCTGGCCATCGGCCTGCTGGTCGACGACGCCATCGTGGTGGTCGAGAACGTCGAGCGGCTGATGGCCGAGGAAAACCTCTCGCCGCGGGAGGCCACCGAGAAATCGATGGGCGAGATCGGCTCGGCCCTGATCGGCATCGCTCTGGTGCTGTCGGCGGTGATGCTGCCCATGGCCTTCTTTGGCGGCTCGACGGGCGTAATCTATCGCCAGTTCTCGGTGACCATCGTCTCGGCGATGCTGCTGTCGGTGGTGGTGGCCCTGATCCTGTCGCCCGCCCTCTGCGCCACTCTGCTGAAGCCCAATCACCAGGATCCGCTGCAGCGCGCCGGCCTGTTCGGCCGCTTCAACCGCTGGTTCGACAGGATCACCGGCCGCTATGTCGACGGCGCGCGCTCGGTCATCAAGCGGCGCATCCTGCACATGGGCGTGTTCGGCCTCATCGTCGCCGTGCTGGCCGTGCTGTTCGCGCGCCTGCCCACCGGCTTCCTGCCCACCGAAGACCAGGGCCAGGTGATGATCCAGTACACCTTGCCGGCCGGCGCCACGAGCGAGCGCACCGACGCCGTGCGCCTGAAGGTGGAGGACCACTTCCTCGAGGCCGAGAAGGACAACGTCGCCAACCTGTTCGCCCTGCGCGGCTTCAGCTTCGGCGGTTCGGGCCAGAACGCGGGCATGGCGTTCGCCAGCCTCGCGCCGTTCGAGGACCGCAAGGACGCCAAGGCCACGGCCGACGCCGTCGTCGCCCGGGCCAACCAGTCGCTCGGGACCTTGCGCGACGCCCAGGCCTTCGCCATGACTCCGCCGGCGATCATGGGCCTTGGCCAGTCCAACGGCTTCACGTTCCAGCTGCTCAACACCACGGGCCTGTCGCGCACCCAGTTCCTGGCCCTGCGCGACAAGCTGATCGCGGCGGCCAACAAGGATCCGCTGCTGTCGAATGTCCGCGCCTCGGCCCTGCCCGACACGCCCCAGCTGCGCGTCAAGCTCGACGAGGAAAAGCTTTCGGTGCTCGGGCTGGCGGAAAGCGACGTCACCAGCGTGCTCAGCACCGCCTGGGGCGGCAGCTACGTCAACGATTTCGTCGATCGCGGCCGGGTCAAGAAGGTCTACGTCCAGGCCGACGCGCCCTATCGCGCCCTGCCCGACGACCTTGGCCGCTGGTTCGTGCGCGGCTCCGACGACGCCATGACGCCGTTCTCGGCCTTCGCCAGCAGTTCGTGGGAAAAGGGCCCCAACCAGGTCGCCCGCTTCAACGGCCTGTCGTCCTACGAGATCCAGGGCGAGCCGGCCCAGGGGCGCAGCTCGGGCGAGGCCATGGCCCGGATGATCGAGCTGCAGCGCGAGCTGGCGCCGGACCTGAGCTATGCCTGGAGCGGCCTGTCGTTCCAGGAAAACCAGGCCAGCGGGCAGGCGCCGCTGCTCTACGCCCTGTCGGTGCTTGTGGTGTTCCTGTGCCTGGCCGCTCTCTATGAGAGCTGGTCGGTGCCCCTGGCCGTGCTTCTGGTCGTGCCGCTGGGCGTCATCGGCGCCGTGGTCGCCGTCAGCGTCCGGGGCCTGGACAACAACATCTACTTCCAGATCGGCCTTTTGACGACGATCGGCCTGGCGGCCAAGAACGCCATCCTGATCGTCGAGTTCGCCGAGACAGCCAGGCGCGAAGGCAGGCCCATGCTCGAGGCGGCGCTGGACGCGGCGCGGGTTCGCCTGCGCCCGATCCTGATGACCTCGATCGCCTTCGTCGCCGGCGTGCTGCCCCTGGCCAT
>JASGDR010000630.1:0-4910 GCA_047607095.1 Caulobacter sp. | reverse complement strand
TCAATCCCGACGGCTGCTTCTCGATCGGCCTCAACATCGACCGCGACCACGTGACCATCCTGCTGCTGGACTTCGCCGGCCAGGTGCGGGCGCGCTCGACCTGGGACGTCGCCTTCGCCGGCCCCGACGACGTGGTCGAGTTCTTCGAGACCAACTGGAACGCCTTCCTCAAGACCGAGGGCGTGCAGGCCGAGCGGATCATCGGCGTGGGCGTGGCCATGCCCGACGACATGGCCCGCGTGGACCTGCCCCACCGGCCGGCCGAATACGGAGCCTGGAACAGCACCGACGTGCGCGAGCTGCTGTCGCGCCGCCACGACCTGCCCGTGACCGTCGAGAACGACGCCGCCGCCGCGGCCCTGGGCGAACTGCACTTCGGCCACGGCATGAACGCGCCGAGCTTCTTCTACGTGCTGGTCACCTCGGGCCTGGGCGGCGGGCTGGTGGTCGAGGGCGAGTATTTCCGCGGAGCGCAGGGGCGCAGCGGCGAGCTCGGCTTCCTGCCCGTGACCTCGCCGCGCATCGACGTGGCCACGCTGCAGGAGGCGGTGTCGCTGTCGGCCCTGGCCCAGTTCCTCGAGAACAACGGCTTCACCATCACCGCCCCGGGCGAGCTGGAGACCCTGCCGGCCGACGGCCAGGCGATGGTCGAGGCCTGGATCGACCTGGCGGCCGACCTGCTGACCGGACCGATGGTCGCCGTCAGCTGCCTGATCAACCCGCAGGCCGTCTATGTGGGCGGCCGCCTGCCCGAAACCCTGGTCGACCGCCTGGCCGAGGCGCTGAACGCCAAGCTGGCGGCCGTGCCCGGCGTTCCGGCCCTGGCCCAGGTGCAGCGCGCGGCCCTGGCGGCCGACGCCCCGGCCATGGGCGCGGCCATCCTGCCGATCATCGAACGCCTGCTGCCCTCGCGCGCGGCCCTGCAGAAGACCTAAGGGATACGATGTCCGTAGAGATCGACGACCGCCTCGCCGCCGCCGCCTTCCGCCGGCTGGTCGAGCATCTGCGCCTGCGCACCGACGCCCAGAACGTCGACCTGATGGGCCTGGCCGGCTTCTGCCGCAACTGCCTGGCCGACTGGGTGCACGAGGCCTCGGACGGAGCACTGGGCAAGGACGCGGCCCGCGAGGCGATCTACGGCATGCCGCAGACCGAGTGGAAGGCCAGGCATCAGGCGCCGGCCAGCCCCGAACAGCTGGCCCGGATGGAAGCCAGCGTGGCGCTGAACAAGCAGCTGCGCGGCGAAGACTAGGCCAGCGCCTTCCTCACCGCCGCCAGCGCCACCGGCTCCATCACCGCGTAGCCCTCCTGGGTGGGATGCACCTGGTCGTAGGCCAGGCCCGGCTTCATGCCCGCGCGGCCGTCGTCCATCGCCGCCGTATAGTCGGCGAACACACAGCCCTGCTCGGCGGCGAAGGCGCGGATCCAGGCGTTGAGGCGCGGAATCTCGAGGTCGGGGCGCAGCGCCGGCTTCCAGGGATAGGTCGCCGCGGGCGTGATCGCGCCGAGGATCACGCGGACGCCCGCCGCCTTGGCCAGGGCGACCATGGCCGAGAGATTGTCCCGCGTGGCCGCGGGGTCGAACGGACCGGTGTTGCCGGCGATGTCGTTGGTTCCCGCCAGGATGTGCACGGCGGCGGGCTTGAGGGCCACGACGTCGGGCGTGAAGCGCAGCAGCATCTGCGGCGTCGTCTGGCCGCCGACGCCCCGGCCGATGAAGCCGTGATCGGCGAAGAAGCCCGGCCGCGCGTCCTTCCAGCCCTGGGTGATCGAGTCGCCGATGAACACGCAGCGCCGCCGCGACGCCGGCAGGGCCGCGTCGGCGGCGTTGGCGTCGCGGTAGCGGCCCAGCCACGGCCAGTCGTTGTGGAGGCGAACCTCCTCCTCGCTCGGCGGCGTCTGGGCCAGGGCGATCCCCGGCAGGGCCAGGCCGGCGGCGAGCAGCAGGCGGCGGTTCATCGGACGGTCTCCAGACGGGGTTTCACGTTCCAGCCGCGCAGGGCGATCCTGGCCCCTTTGGCCTTGCCCGCCGGAAAACGGACCTCGACCGTGCGGCTCTCGCCCGGCAGCAGCGAGACGTAGTTGTCGGAATAGTAGGCGGGCAGGATGCGATCGCCCCTGGCGTCGACCAGGGTCAGCTTGGCGTTCAGAGCCGGGGCCGAACCGGTGTTGGAGAGCGTGACGGCGACGACGCCCTCGCCGTTCGCGGTCTTGCCGGCCTTGGCCGCCAGGGCCACCGGCTGGGCCGCCATCTCCGACAGCCGCCGCTCGCCGGCGTCGTCGGCGCCCACCCAATAGAGGTTGCGCGACAGCACCGCGCCGTCGGCGGCCGCCAGGTCGAGCCGCACCACCGCCGCCTCCCCCGCCCCGAGGCCGAGATCGAGCGTCCGGCCGGGCGTCACGGCGTTGGCGGCGGCGTCGACCTTGTCGGTTCGATCGCTCAGCACCTTGCCCGACAGGTCGAGCACCCGGGCCCGCAGGCTCGCGCCCGCGATCGGCGCGGTCGTGTTGTTGACCACCGCCAGGGCATGGTCGGCCAGGCTCATCTGGACATGGACGCGCTCGGCGGCGGCCTTGGTTCCGTAGAAGGCGCCGTGGGTGTCGTAGTCGTGGCTGAGGATCTGCCACATCGTGCTGGGCCAGGCCGGCTGGGTCATCCACAGCAGACGGCCGGACGATTTGGTCCAGAGCTCCTGGTTCATGCCCTCGAAGATCGCCCGGTGGGTCTCGTAGTTCATCAGCTGGGCCTTGCGCTCGAAATCCTCGAGGCTGGTCGGCGCGCCGAGCTTCCTGGCCATGGCGTCGGTGAAGGTCTTGGTCGCGCCGTTACCGGTGGGGTGCCAGTCGTGATAGGCCCAGCTGTCGCTGATCGGCCAGCGGTCGGGCGCGGGCACGGCGGCGGAGAAGGCTTCCAGCGTCGGGAACGACGGCGTGCCGACCTCGACCGAGAAGCCCTTGGCGTGGTCGCTGAAATAGGTCTCGGGCTCACGGTAGTTGTAGGGCCCGCTGTTCTGCAGGTTCACGCGGTTGGAGCTGCCGGTGTACCAGCGCGTGCCGTCCAGATCGTGGACCAGGGCCTCCAGCCCCTCGTTGAGGATCGGCTGCGGCACGCCCTCGTTGCGGCCGAACCACAGGGCGATCGAGGGGTGGTTGCGATAGCGGGCGACGACGTCGGCGGCGTTCTTCAGGAACAGCGGCACGTCCTGCGGCTCCAGCTGATAGTCCTGGGTCGAGGCCCAGAAGTCGTTCAGCACCAGAAGGCCGTACTCGTCGGCGAGGTCGTAGAAGGCGTCTTCGGTGTTCTGGCCCACCCAGTTGCGGATGGTGTTGAGCCCGGCCTCCCTGTGCAGTCGGAAATAGGGCTCCAGGCGCGTGCGCTCGATGCGCTTGCGCCAGTCGTCCGTGCCCCAGTTGCCGCCGCGCGCGGCGATCTTCACGCCGTTGACCTTCAGCACCAGATACGGCGCAAGGCCGGTCTCGGGCGTATCCTTGACGGCCTCGGAGACGTCGCCCTGCGCGGTCAGCGAGGTCGCCCAGCCGTCGATCACCTTGCGGATGCCTTCGTGGGAGCCGTCGGTGACGTCCTGGCCCAGCTGCCGGGCCTTGCTGAAGTCGACCTCGACCCGGCGCAGGCGGCCGCTGGGATTCATCAGCGACAGCTCGTAGGTGATCTGGCGGATGCCGAAGCGCAGGCGCTTCTCGTCGGAAGGCGCGCCATCGACGCTCGCGGTCAGGCTCAGGTCATGCAGCGCCGCATCGCCGTAGCCGTTGGGCCACCAGAGCTTGGGATCGGTGATGGCCAGCTGCGGGAATTCGGCGGGCGTCAGGCGAATGGTGGAAGACCCCGGCGCGACGGTGACCGTCTTGCCGACGCTGACGCCGTCGAAGGCGGCCGTGACCGTGGCCTGGAGGGGGCGGTCCGACAGGTTCTCGACCGGGACGACGATCTCGATCTCGGCGAGGCTGTTGTCGGCTTTCGGCAGCGTCGTGACCACCTGCGGGTCGCCCAGGCGCGCGTCGCCGGAGACTTCCAGCACCACGTCCTGCCACAGTCCGGTGTTGCGGTCGCGGACGCTGGGGATCCAGTCCCAGCCTTCGCTGGCGACGAAGGTCGGGCCGTCCAGGGCCATCATGCCGCCGTTCTCGCCGACCCCGGCGGTCAGGGATTCCTCGTGCGCCAGGCCCGGGTGCGGCGGCGGCAAGACCTTGACGGCCAGGACGTTGCCGGCCGGCTTCAGCTTGCCCGCCACATCGAAGCGGCCGCGCACGAAGGCCCCCTTCATGTCGCCCAGCCTCGTACCGTTCAGCCACACCTCGGCGGCGTAGTTCACGCCCTTGAAGGTCAGGCGCGGGCGCTTGCCGGCGACCGCGGCGGGGGCGTCGAAGGTGCTGCGGTACCAGTAGGCCTGCCTGTTCAGGCTCTCGGGGATCGCGGTGTTGTTGAGGCCGTAGTCGGGGTCGGGATAGACGCCGCGATCGACCAGGGTGGTCAGCACCGTGCCCGGCACGGTGGCGGCGTACCAGGCCTTGGCGTCGAAGCCGGACGAGGATACGTCCGCGCCGCCTTCGGCGATCCTGGGCGCCTCGACCAGGCTCCAGCGCTTGAGCGTCCAGGCGCCGGGACCGGTCTCGACCAGGGCCGGACCGGCATAGGCGGGCTTGGCGACAGGCGCCGAGATCGCGCCCTTGCCCTGGGGACGGGTCCAGGCCTCCTGCGGCGAGGCCTGGCCGTACATCTGGCGCACCTGGACGGGCCAGGTCGGACTGCCGGTCTCGAACACGGTCAGCGGATCGGGCCTGACGGAAGCCAGGACCGCGACCTCGCCCGCCGACAGAGCGCCGGCCTGCGCGCGGAAGCCCGCCACCTGACCGGCGAAGGGCGAAAAGCCGGCGACCTTGCGCGGGCCGAG
>JASGDR010000629.1:0-8620 GCA_047607095.1 Caulobacter sp. | reverse complement strand
GGCTTAAGCCCCGCCGGAGCCCGGCCGGCCGCTTTGCGGAACCCCGCCCGCGACCCTTCCGTTGATCGGCGGGGACGAAGCAGGAGCAGGAAGAATGGCGGAAGAAACCAAATCGGGCGGGGGCAACGCGGGTCTGGCCTTCATCGTCGGCGCCCTGGTGGTCGTCGTCGCGGTGCTGGCCTTCATGATGTTCTCCGGCGGTCTCACGCAGAAGAAGACGGTGGACATCGACATCTCGGCTTCCGCGCCCAAGCTGCCGGACGCGCCGAAGGTTCCCGAAGCGCCTAAGGCCCCCGGCTGAGCGGGCAAGGGCTGAGAAGAGGAGGCGGGCATGACTCGCCGTTACGGACATCATCACGAGGGCGCCTGGAGCGGCGCGGCCATGCTGGCCGTCCTGCTGTTCGTCGCGCTGCTGATCTATGCGGTGTGGCGTTCGGGCCTGCTGGCCGTGCGCCCCGACATCGCCGAACTGCGGCTGCCCGAGGTGGCGCCGCCGACCATGCCGACCCCCAATCCCGAACCGCTGCCGACGCCGCTTCCGCGGCCGGGGTAGGGGGGGCATAGAGAACCTCCCCCTGTGGGGGAGGCGGTCGCAGGCCGGTGGGGGGGGCGTTTTCAGCTTCCGCTGATGGTGGAGGTTCGCATCCACGTCCCCCACCGATCGCTTCGCGATCACCTCCCCCACAGGGAGAGGTTTCTAAAGGCTAGCCGCCCGCCCTCTGCAACGCGTAGACCCGGCAGGCCGAGGCCAGGGGGCGGTCGGCGCGGCCGGCGTCGATACGCTGGATGAGGGCGGCGATGCTGACGGCGTCCTGCCTGGCGATGCGCTCGAGCGCGGCCCAGAACTCGGGCTCCAGCGCCAGCGAGGTGGCGTGGCCCGCGAGGTTCACCGATCGCTTTTTCAGACTGCCCATCGGCGTGGGTCCCCCGTGATCGCCTGTCGGCACTTGAATAAAAATGACGTCGTGTCATCTTTACTCGCGTCACGCCGGGAGCATGCCTGATGAGCACAGCCGCGCAAGCCCTTGACGCCGGTTCGGCGCGTCCGCCGCTCGGCGCCCGCGATGCGAGCTTTCGCCTGCAGCCTTTGCGGGCGTTTCGCGCCGTCCGCCGGCTGATGGCCGACAAGGAAGACACCGCCCAGGTGTTCGAGATCATGCGGGCGCTTTCCGGCCGCGCGATCCCCCAGGGCTACGCCCGACTGCTGAGGACGCCGCAGGGCGGTGCGATCGCCTACCGGCGGGAAGAGTTCGCGGACTGGCTGTCGGACGAGGCCTGGCTGGCCCAGTTCCAGGCCGGCACGGTCGGCGCGGCCTATCGCGACTTCATCGCTCCGCGGGGGCTGACCGCCGAGGGATTGGCCGACGAAAGCCGCAAGGTCGCTGACGCCGACATGGACGCGGCCCACCCGCTGGTGTGGTACGCCCGCCGCCTGCGCGACGTGCACGACGTCTGGCACGTGCTGACCGGCTACGGGACCGACGCCCTGGGCGAGGTCTGCGTGGTGGCCTTCTCCTACGCCCAGACCCGCAGCCTGGGTTTCGCCCTGATCGCCCTGGCTGGAACCCGCGAGTTCCGCCGCCTGAAGGACGGCCAGCCCTACGGCCGCGCCGTGCGCGAGGCCTGGCGGGCCGGGCGCAAGGCCGCCTGGCTGCCCGAGGTCGATTATCCGGCCCTGTTCGCCATGCCGCTGGACGAGGCCCGCCGAACCCTGGGCATCGCCGCGCCCGCGACCTACGACGCCATCCCGCCGGACCTGCGCGCGCACTATCAGCGCGCCGCCTGAGGCTCAGCCCGCCGCTTCGGCGTAGCGGGCGACCGCCGGGTCGGCCGCGACGGCCTCGAGCACCCAGTCGCGGAAGGCGGCGATCTTGCGCACGCGCCGGCGATCCTCGGGATAGACCAGCCAGTAGCCGCCGCCGTAGCGAGGGGCGATGTCGAAAGGCTGAACCAGGCGTCCGGCGGCGATGTCTGGGGCGAAGAAGATCGGCGAGCCCAGCGCCAGCCCCTGGCCGGCGATCGCCGTGGCCACCTCGACCGACTGGGCGTCGGCGGTCAGGCGCGGCGCCTGGGCGCTCTCCGGCGGGGTCACGCCGGCGGCGGCGAACCAGACCGCCCATTCGCCGGACGAGCCGATGCGCGGGGCGTCGACCAGTTCGGCCGGGCTCGGGAACGGGCCGTTCCTGGCCAGGAACTCGGGCGAACACAGCGGCGTCTGTACGAAGGGCATCAGGAAGTGGCGGGCCAGGCCCGGCCAGTTTCCGTCGCCGGCGCGCAGGGCGAGGTCGGCTTCGCCGCGCGTCAGGTCGCGCATGGCCGCCGTGGTGTCCAGCCTCACGGCGATGCGCGGATGAGCCAGCTGAAAGCCCCCCAGGCGGGCCGCCAGCCAATGGCTGGCCAGGCTCTGCATGGTGGTCAGGGCCAGCACGCCCTCGTCGGTCTCGACGATGTCGGATAGGGCCGCGCGCAGCAGGGCCATGGATTCGGTCGATGCGCGGGCCAGGCGTTCGCCGGCCGGGGTCAGGTCGACCTCGCGCGCCCTGCGCACGAACAGCGCCTGACCCAGCCGCTGCTCCAGCGCCTTCACCTGCCAGCTGACGGCGGCCTGGGTGACGCCCAGCGCGTCGGCGGCGCGCGTGAAGCTCTTCAGCCGGGCGGCGGCCTCGAAGGCGCGAATGGCCCCCAGCGGAACGGATGCGAGAATGTCAGCCATAAGTCAGGCTTATCCATAGCTCAACGAACCGCGTTTGTCGCGCATCGTGATCGGGACGATCTTCCTCGCATGGCACTAGGTTATGGAGACTAGACCATGGAAGAGATCCACAAGACCCATAAGGAAACTACGTTCGGATGGGTGTGGGCGATCGAGCGCCTGATCGTCGCCTGGAAAAGCCAGGCCGCGACGCCGCCGACGTCCGAAACGCCCGTGGCCGGCTGCTGCGACAGCCTGCCCAGGGGCGCGCGCTATCTGGTTCCGCGCTGAGGCGTCAGCGCCGGAACCGGCGGAAGATCAGCAGGCCGACGAAGCCGACCGCGAGGGTCAGGGCCGCCGAGATCGCCGTCCGCCAATGGATGCCGCGGCGCCGGTCGGCTTCCGCCCGGGCCGCCAGCTTCGCCTTCTGGTCCTCGGGCCGCAGCAGCCAGTCCGGGCCGGACTTGGCGCCCAGCAGAATTCGCCGGGGCGGGGCCCCGGGGCTTTCGGCCCGCTCGTAATAGCGCACCGTGGCGTAGCGGCCGGCATGGTCGCCCACGCGCCCGCCGCCGTTCAGGCAGTCGTCGGGCGCCGCGCCGACGGGCGCGCAGCGCAGGCGCAGGCGGCGGCCGTCCACCGTCTCGTAGGCGTAACCTTCGGCCTGGGGCTTGTCGGTCGGGGTGGAGAAGACGCCGATGGTCAGCACGGTCTTGTCGCGCGGCGGCGGGGTCCAGGCCGGATCGAGCGGCGTCGCCCAGCTCCACACCGTGTTCCAGCCGATGACTGCCACGAGAACCGGCGCGAAGCGGACGGCCAGGGCCTGGAAAGGCCAGGGAGAACCGGAAGGCTTGGTCATTCGGATCGGGTCGAGGCTGGGGCGGGGGTCTTGCGACGCAGAATACCGAAGGCGATGATTCCGACGATCGAGACGAGCATAACGCTGGTGAACGTGGCCAGGGCGTTCGCGGAGACCTCGCGGTCCTTTTCGCTCGCCGCGCCGGCCGCCAGGCGAGCCGCCTGGTCGTCGGGATGCAGGATCCACCGCCGGCCGGCGCTGGCGCTCAGCAGGATCCGCCGCGGCTCGCCGCCGTCTGGTCCCGGCAGTTCGTAGTAGCGCACGTCCACGCGCTGGCCGGCGTAGTCGCCCAGGCGCCCGCGACCGGCCAGGCAGCTGTCCTTGGTCATCGGCGAGGCGTCGGCATAGGGGGTGCAGCGCAGGCGCAGATGGCCGCCGCTCAGGTTGAAGAAGTCGTAGCCCCGCGGCTGCGGGGCGTCGGTGCTGCTGGCGAAGGCCCCGCCGGCGACCAGGGTCTGGGTGCGCGGCGGCGGAGTCCAGGCCGGGTCCAGCGGGATGGCCCAGTTCCAGAACGCCTGGCAGCCGACGAGAAAGCCGCCGATCACGACGCCGTAGATCGCCAGTTCGGCGACCTTTCGCTGCGTGCTGGAAAACGATTCCGCCCGGCGCGTGCGGTGGAAGGGCTCCGTCATTCCTCGCGCTTGGCGCCGTCGAGCGTGCGCGACAGCTTGTCGGCCCGGGCGGCGTCGAGGGTCTTTTCGGCCTTGGTGCGGCCGAAGCGGGCGCGGTTCTCGGCCGCCGCCTGCTTGGCGTCGGTCTTGGCCTTGGCCTTGCGGGCGCGGTTGAGGTTGAGGATCTCGGCCATGTCTTTGCGGTCTTCGAGGCGTTCTTCAGGGTTTCGGCGGCGGCGCGGCGGGCTTCGGCGCGCGCTTGCCGGCCGGGCGGATGATCAGGGTCTCCTGCAGATGCAGGCTTTCACCCTTCTTGATCACATAGGGCGCGCGTCCGGGGAAGACGCAGTTCTGCATCGACAGCTCGTTGCGCAGGATCCAGCGGGTGACCGGCTTGTCGTTGGCCTTGCAGCTGAGGCCCACGCTCCAGGCCGGCGCGCCCTGCGCGCTCGAGGACCAGGCGAGGCCCATGGCCTTGCCCGCCTCGACCGGCTCGTTCTGCGGCTTCACCTGCTTGCCGCCCGAGCCGAACACCAGGGCGTCGGGGCGGACGAGGCGGATGGAGAAGCCGCCATAGCCCTTGGCGTCGTCGCTGCCGCCCAGCGCCAGGGTGTCGGTGCGGGCGGTGATCGTGGTGTCGAAGTCGATCCGCCGCGCGCCGCCTTTCAGCGGGTGGACGGTGACCCTGGTGGTCTCGGCGGCGGCGTAGACCACCTCCGGCCCCGAATTGACCAGCCAGTCGGCCTTGATGGTCACGATCCCGCGCCCGGCCGCGTCGCCCTCGAAGCCGCGATCGTGCACGTGGAAGCTCAGGCCCTGCATGAACCAGCCGTCGCCGATGCTCTTGCCGTTCACCAGCACCTGGTGCCAGCTCCAGAACGCCCCGCGCTGGTGCAGGTGGTCGGCGGGGCGATCCTCGGTCAGCACGGTTCCGTCCGGCGCATAGAGCGGATGGACATAGTTGGAGCGGCCCGGCTCCCTGGCCGGGTCCAGCGGCTTGGTGCGGTAGACGAGGGCGGTCTTGCCGTCCTCGGTCACGGTGATGGCGTCGTCGCTGAGCGCGGCGTCGATGCGTCCGGCATGGGCCGGCGCGGCTCCGAGCAGCAGGGACGGGCCCAGCAGGGCGGCGGCGAGCAGGGCGGTTTTCTTCACGACAGGTCGTCCTTGGCCAGGGCGCGGGCGAGAGCGGGGCGGGCGTTGGCCCGGGCCAGCCAGTCGTCGTAGACGGCGTGGGCGGGGAGCATCTGGCGGGCGAACTGCAGCAGGCTGACGAACATGATGTCGGCCGCCGAGAACCGGTCGCCCAGCAGCCAGGGCTGCTTTTCCAGCGTGGCGCGCAGGCGATCGTCGAGGGCGGCGTATTGGGCCTTGTCCTGGTCGTCTTGGCGCTGTTTCCACAGATTGACGATCGAGGGCTCCAGCACCCCGGCGTAATAGGCCAGCCAGGTCAGGTAGGGGCCGCGATGCGGATCGCTGATCATGGGGCCCAGGCCCGTGGCGGGGAACTTGTCGGTCAGGTAGAGGGCGATGGCGGCGCTTTCGGTGACCAGCACGCCGTCGTCGAGCAGAGCCGGCACCTGGCCGTGCGGATGGGGGTTGCGCGGGTCGGGCGCGCCCGTGCCCGTGGTGCTGCGGAAGATGTCGACCTTCTCGATCCGGTAGGGCGCGCCCAGCTCCTCCAGCAGCCAGAGAAACCGTGTCGAGCGCGAGCGGGGCGCATGGAAGAGGGTGAGCATCGGGCGCGTCTCCGTGACCGTCTGTCCGCGTGTCTTGCCGGCGAACGTATGGCGAACATCCTTGCGCGGCAATCGGAAACCAACGGTCGCCCACGGCCGTTGATGCCGTCAGGGCCGCGCCATGACGGCGCGGCCGACGGGAGGACACATCCATGATGGATGCATCTCAAATCCACGAGCATCTGGAAGTCGTGGGCTCGGACGGCAAGCACGTCGGCCGGGTCGACCACGTGGTAGGCATGGAGATCGAGCTGGCCAAGCTGGACCTGGGTTCCGGCCTCAAGCACCACATGATCCCGCTGTCCTGGGTCGACTATGTCGACGACGATGCGGTGCACCTGAGCCTGACCCAGGAAGACGCCAAGGCCCGCTGGCGCGAAAAGCACTGAGGGTCCGTGCGTCCTTCGAGGCTCGGCTTTCGCCTCGCACCTCAGGATGAGGACGCTATCGCACTGAACTCCTCATCCTGAGGCGCCCGCGCAGCGGGCCTCGAAGGACGCAGGGCCGTTCAAGGAAAAAGGGGACCGGCCATCGGCCGATCCCCTTCGATAGATCCGACTTTTGAGAGCCTTACTTCACGCTGGCGCAGAAGCGCTGGATGCGCTGGCAGGCGTCTTCCAGCACGTCGTTGCTGGTGGCGTAGCTGATGCGGAAGAACGGCGACAGGCCGAAGGCCGCGCCGTGCACGACCGCCACGCCCTCGGCTTCCAGCAGTTCGCCGGCGAAATCCTCGTCGGTCTCGATGACCTTGCCCGACGGAGCCGTCTTGCCGATCAGGCCCGCGCAGGACGGATAGACGTAGAACGCGCCTTCCGGGGTCGGGCAGTGCAGGCCCTGGGCCTGGTTCAGCATCGACACGACGAGGTCGCGGCGCTCCTGGAACAGCTTGGCGTTCGGCTTGATGAAGTCCTGCGGGCCGTTCAGGGCCTCGAGCGCCGCCCATTGCGAGATCGAGCAGGGGTTCGAGGTCGTCTGGCTGATCATCTTGCCCATGGCCTTGATCAGCGCCTCGGGGCCCGCGGCGTAGCCGATGCGCCAGCCGGTCATCGAATAGCCCTTCGAGACGCCGTTCATCGTCAGGGTGCGGTCATAGAGCTTGGGCTCGACCTGGGCGATGGTGGTGAACTCGAAGTCGTCGAACACCAGGTGCTCGTACATGTCGTCGGTCAGCACCCAGACCTGCGGGTGCTTGAGCAGCACGTCGGCGATCGCCCGCAGTTCGGCGCGGGTGTAGGCGCCGCCCGAGGGGTTGGACGGGCTGTTGATGATCAGCCACTTGGACTTCGGCGTAATCGCCGCTTCCAGCGCTTCCGGCGTGATCTTGAAGCCGCTCTCGGCGGTGGTCTCGACCGCGACGGGGGTCCCGCCGGCCAGCAGGGTCATGTCGGGGTACGACACCCAGTACGGCGCGGGGATGATGACCTCGTCGCCCGGGTTCAGGGTGGCGACGAAGGCGTTGTAGATCACCGGCTTGCCGCCCGGGGCGACGTGCACCTGGCTCGGCTTGTACTCCAGGCCGTTCTCGCGCTTGAACTTGGCGCAGATGGCGGCCTTCAGCTCGGGCATGCCGTCCGGGTCGGTGTACTTGGTCTTGCCGGCCTTGATGGCGGCGATGGCCGCGTCCTTGATGTTGTCCGGGGTGTCGAAGTCCGGTTCGCCGGCGGAGAGGGCGATCACGTCACGACCGGCGGCTTTCAGCGCGCGCGCCTTGGCGCTGATGGCGATGGTGGCCGACGGTGCGATGCGCCGCAGGGCGGCGGACTCGAGCGACATGGTCTTGGACTCCCCTGGAAAGGACCGGTTTCAGGATTGCGGCGGTCTTTACGCCCGACCCTTTCGCGGCGCAACGCGTGACCGCCTCGAAGCTGCGCTTCTTGCCAGGCTGTGGCGGTCACGCTACCGCTACCATTCGAAAACAAGGATCCGCCGCGCGTACGGCGGGGCCACGCGTCGGGGGACGCGAGCCGGAGCGTCCGGCGTCCCCCTGGGAAGGAAACGGCCCGCCGACTCGCCGGAGCGAGCGGCCAGAAGTCACGCCTTTCGGAAGGGGGAACATGCAATGAAGAAGACCGTCCTCGGAGCCGCCGTCTCGGCGCTCGCCCTGTCGCTGCCCGTGGCGCTGCCCGTGGCGCTGTACGCGCCGGTCGCCTCGGCGCGCGACGAGGGGATCATGAAATACGCCCTCAACAAGCCGTCGACGGCCTGGAACGTCTACGGTCCGGGCCAGACCAACGCCTACGTCAAGGACAAGGCCGTGGTCGGCGGCGGCGGGGTGCGGGTCGTGGTCGCCACGCCCGACCCGTCCGCGGCCTGGCGGATCTCCGGCGGCCAGGCGGTGAACGGCAAGATCGCCAAGGGCGACGTCATCACCGTGGCCTTCTGGGCCAAGGCCGAGGCGGTCGACGGCGGCCCGGCGTCTGCCACCGTCGCTTCCGTGCGCGTCCAGCAGTCGGCCGAGCCGTGGGGCGGCATCGTCGAGGGCGGTTCAGTGAAGGTCGATAGTCCCGAGTGGAAGATCTACAGCGTCAGCGGCCGCGCCACGATGGACGCCGACAAGGGCGGGGCGGGCGTCGCGCTGCACCTGGGTTCGACCAAGCAGACGATCGTGCTGGGCCCGCTGTTCGTGCTGGATTTCGGCCCGAACTACGATCCCTCGCAGCTGAAGTAGGGGACGGGCCTGAAGATGCTCCCCCTCTGGGGGAGCTGTCGCAGAGCGACTGAGGGG
>JASGDR010000628.1:0-12501 GCA_047607095.1 Caulobacter sp. | reverse complement strand
CTCGGAAGCTGAAACCGCCCCCCCCACCGGCCTTCGGCCGCCTCCCCCAGAGGGGGAGGTTCCTTGGGTGTCGCCTAGGCTAGCCGCGCGCCTTCCACGTCTCCCGCGTCTGCCCCCAAACCTCGTTGGGCAGGTCGGCATAGGGCGCCGGCATCGGCTTGGGGCCCCAGTTGGTCGAGCCCAGCCGGGTCGCCACCTGCTGGGAGGCGGTGTTCTCCGGGTGGATGCAGTGGATCACCTCGGTCCAGCCCAGCGTGTCGAACGCCCAGTCGATGGTCGCGCTCGCGGCTTCCACCGCATAGCCCTTGCCCCAGGCGCGGCGGATCAGGCTCCAGCCGACCTCCGTGCCCGGCCAGCCCTCCGGCCGCCAGGGGCCGATGCGACCGACCCACTCGCCGGTCGTCTTCTCGATCAGGGAGAACATGCCAAAGCCGTTCATCGCCCACGAGCCTGCCATCGAGGCCATGCCGCGCCAGGCCGCGTCGCGGTTCTGGTAGCCGCCGATATATTGGGCGGCCTCGGCGTCGCCCATCAGTTCGGCCCAGCCGTCGAGGTCTTGCGCGCCGGTGGGGCGCAGGATCAGGCGGGATGTCTCCAGCGTGGGGCCGGGGGCGATGGCCATGGCGTTTCCTTCCCTCTTGTCGTTGGTCTTTTTCTTCAGATCACGCAGGCGGCCAGGCCGTCGCGGCGCACCGCGCCCGAAGCCGCGCCGATCTTGCGCGAGCGCTTCTGGACGTAGCGGCCCGGCTTGACGGCCTTCCACTTCAGGGGGCTGGGCAAGATCGCCGCCAGCCTGGCCGACTGGGCCGGGGTCAGGTCGGCGGCGCTGGTCTTGAAGTAGCGCTGGGCGGCGGCCTCGGCGCCGTAGATGCCGGGGCCGAACTCGATGGAGTTCAGATAGACCTCCATGATCCTCTGTTTGCCCCAGCCGATCTCGATCAGCACCGTGAACCAGGCCTCCAGGCCCTTGCGCAGGTAGGAGCGGTCCGGCCACAGGAAGACGTTCTTGGCGGTCTGCTGGCTGATGGTCGAGCCGCCGCGGATCTTCTTGCCCTTCTCGTTGTTCTCGTAGGCCTTCTGCAGGGCCTCGACGTCGAAGCCGTGATGGTCGCAGAAGCGCTGGTCCTCGGCGGCGATCAGGGCGCGCGGCAGGCTGGGCGAGACCTTCGACAGCGGCCGCCAGCGGTGGTCCCAGCCCTTGCCCTCGACCGCGCGGATGACCATCAGCGGCGTCGCCGGCACCGGGACGAAGCGATAGACCAGCACGGCCAGGATCGGGCCGGCGATCAGCACGATGAACAGCGCCAGGAAGATGTTGCGCAGCAGAACCTTCAAACCCGACGCCCCTTGCCTTGACCTTGCGGCCGGATGCTAGCCAACCCTAAAGGCCCTCGATAGGGCGCGTTGGTTAGGGAGCGCTTTATGGACGTATCTTCGGCGGTCGCCGCGCGGTTCTCGGCGCGGGCCTTCAAGGCCGATCCGGTCTCCGGCGAGACGGTGCGGGCCATCCTTGAGGCCGCCGCCCGCGCGCCCTCGGGCGGAAACCTGCAGCCCTGGAAGGTGCACGCCGTCGCCGGCGACGTGCTGGCCGACTTCAAGGCCCGCGTCGCCGCCCGCCTCGGCTCGCCCGACGAGGCCGAGTACGCGGTCTATCCGGCCAATCTCTGGGAGCCGTTCCGCACGCGCCGCTTCCAGGTGGGCGAGGATCTTTACGGCGCGCTGGAGATTCCGCGCGAGGACAAGCTGGGCCGCCTCAGGCAGTTCGCCCGCAACGCCGAGTTCTTCGGCGCGCCGGTGGCGCTGTTCTTCTCCATCGACCGCAGGCTGGGCCCGCCGCAGTGGTCGGATCTCGGCATGTACATGCAGACGGTGATGCTGCTGGCCACGGAAGCCGGCCTGGCCACCTGCGCCCAGGAGTTCTGGTCGGCCTATGGCAGGCTGGCGGCCGAGTTCCTGGGTCTGCCGGACGACCACATGGTGTTCTCGGGCATGGCCCTGGGCGTCGCCGACGAGGCCGCGCCGGTGAACCAATGGCGCTCCCGGCGCGAGCCGTTCGAGGCCTGGGGGGAGATGAGAGGGTTCTGAGCCCCGGATGCTCCCCCTGAAGGGGGAGCTGTCGCGAAGCGACCGAGGGGGAAGTGAGAGCGGAGGAAGTGAGCGCGGCGTTTCAAGCCGCTTGCCCCTCCGGCCCTTCGGCCGCCGCCCCAGGGGGATCTTCGAAAAGAAAAACCCCGGCCGTTTCCGGCCGGGGCTCGTATTCGATCGAGGAAGCGACGGCTCAGGCGGCCGGCTGCTTCACGCCGGCCTCGGCCAGCCACTCGACGATCTTGCTCTTGGGCATGGCGCCGACCTTCATCGAGGTCATCTGGCCGCCGCGGAACAGCATCATGGTCGGGATGCCGCGCACGCCGTAGCGGGCGGGGGTCATCTGGTTGTCGTCGATGTCGATCTTGGCGACCACGACCTGGTCGGCGAACTCTTCCGAGATCTGCTCCAGGGCGGGGGCGATCTGCTTGCACGGGCCGCACCAGGTGGCCCAGAAGTCGACGAGGACGGGGCCCTCGGCTTGCAGGACCTCTTGTTCGAAGGTGGCGTCGGTCACCGCAACGGTGCTCATGGGCAGGCTCCTGGCTGGCGTCGCGGTTCGGGGGCCGCCGCGGCGCGAAAATTGAGAACAGCGGCGGTTGCGAGCCGCCTCTTGGCTGAAGATGTAGGCCCGAGGCCTCCTCCCGGCAATAACTCAGAAGAGCCGCGAAAGCGCCGCCGCCCGCACCTTTTCTGGAACGGTCATCAGTTTGGGACCATCCGTCCACACGATGGCCGCCTCGATCTCGCGGCCGGGAAAGATCTCGGCCAGCACCGCGGCGTAGACGGCCATCTGGGCCAGATAGGCCGGGTCGGCGTCCTCGATGCGGTCGGGCGAGGGGCGGTTTGTCTTGTAGTCGACGACCAGCACCCGGTCGGGCGAGACCACCAGCCGGTCGACCCGGCCCGACACCGCCATGCCCGGCGGCAGCCTGGCCGCCGCGCCGGCCAGGGCCGCCTCGGCCCGCGAGCCGGGACCGAAGACGGCGGCGAAACGGTCGTCCTCCAGAACCCCGAAGGCGGCGGCGGTCATCTCGGTCCGTTGGGCGTCCGTCAGGTCGCGCTCTGCCGCCAGCAGGCGCGCGGCGGCGGTCCGGCGCTCGGCCGGCGCGATGTCGGGCAGAAGCTGCAGCAGCCGGTGGATCACTTCGCCCCGGCGATAGCGACCCAGGCCCTCGATGCGGGCCAGCGGCGAGGGGGCCGAGCCGAAGACCTCCTCCTCGGCCTCCAGCGCCGAGGGCGCGGCCCAGCGGGCGCCGGCCGAGACCGGGTCGGCCGCCTTGCGCGCCCAGGCCGGCAGGGCGTGGGGCTTCGCCTCCGCGATCTCGGCGGCCGGCGGGGCGGGCAGCGGATCGGGACCGTAGCGCAGGACCCCGGTCTCCTCGTCGATCGTGCGCGTATGCCCGGCGATCAGCGGGTGGGCGAAGGCGGCGCGGGCGGCGGCGTACCAGCCGCCGACGTTCTCGTCCTTGGTGCGCGCGTCGATGCGGCCGCAGAGAACGAGACGGTCCCGCGCCCGGGTCAGGCCCACATAGAGCAGGCGATAGGCTTCCTGCTGAGCCTTGTCCTCGCGCAGGCGGCGCGCCGCCGCGGAAGCCTCGCAGTCGTACTTGCCCGAGGCGCACCAGACATAGCCCTTGTCCGCCGTGGCCAGCAGGGGCGAGCCGCGCGCCCCGCCTTTCATCGTCGTCTCGGGCAGGAAGACGATCGGCGCCTCCAGGCCCTTGGCGCCGTGGGCGGTCATCACCCGCACCTGCCGGCGCACGCCCTCCATCTCGCGCTTTACCACGATGTCCAGCGCCGCGAACTCGGCGACCAGGGTCTCCAGGTCGCGCACGCCGCGGGCCTCGGCGTTGGTGATCTGGGCCAGGAATTCGTCAAGCGCGTCGGCGGCCTCCTCGCCCAGGCGGGTGAGGGCGCGGGCGCGGTTGCTGACGCCGTTGATGTCGAGCTTGCCCAGGAACAGGGCGTAGAACTCGTAGGGCTGGCGACGGCGGCGGGCGGTCAGCGCCCAGTCCAGCAGGGCGTAGGCCTCGCGCCATCGGGGCCGTTCGTCGGCCCGGGCGGCCAGCACGCTCCACAGCGCCGCCTTCCCGCGCCCCTTGGCCAGGGCGTAGAGATCATCGTCGGTCAGCGCGCAGAACGGGCTCTTCAGCAGCGCCGCCAGGGTCAGGTCGTCGTCGGGGAAGAGGCAGAAGCGGCCCAGCGCCAAGAGGTCGTCGAAGACGATGTGGGCCGACAGCGACAGCCGGTCGGCGCCGGCCACCGGCACGCCGCGACGCTTCAGGGCGCGCAGCACCTCTTCGAACAGCGCCTTGCGCCGCCGCACCAGCACCAGCACGTCGCCGTAGTGGGCGGGGCGCCAGACGCGGGCGTCCTTGTCGAACACCGCGTCGCCGCGCTCGACCAGGGCCTTGATCTCGGACGCGATCCTTTCGGCCAGGCGGCGGTTGGCGCCCTGCTCGGTCTCGACGTCCAGCGGCGCGTCCCAGGCCTCGCGCTCGGCGGCGACCGGCTCGCGCTCCAGCGGCCACAGGTCCACGCACCCCGGGTGATCGCGGCGGAAGGCCTCGTGAGCGGGGATGTCCTCGCCGGTGGGGGCCAGGCCCGTCCGCGCGTCGGGCGCCTCGAACAGCGCGTCGACGAAGCTCAGCACCTGCTGGGTCGAGCGGTAGGACATCGACAGCGGCACCGCCTTGCCCACTCGGCCGACGGCCTCGATGCGGGCGATGTAGTCTTGGGTCTCGATCAGCAGGCGTTCGGGCTGGGCGCCCTGGAACGAATAGATCGACTGCTTCTCGTCGCCGACGATGAACAGGGTGCGGCCGTCCGAGGCGCGGCCGTCGCGGCCGGGCGCGCCGGCCCCGGCGAAGAAGTCTTCCGTCAGGGCCGACAGGATCTCCCACTGCTCGGGGGCGGTGTCCTGGGCCTCGTCGAGCAGGATGTGGGAAACCCCGCCGTCCAGCTTGTAGAGCACCCAGGCCGCGTCGACCCGGCGGGTCAGCAGGTCGCGGGTCTTTTCGATCAGGTCGGAGAAGTCGAGCGCGCCCTGGTGCTGCTTTTCCTCGATGAACTCGGCCAGATAGAGCGCCGCCAGCCGCAGGGCCGCGACGCTGTCCTCGGCCACCTTGGCGGCGCGCAGGAACTCGCGGGCCTCCTCCAGGCGCGCCTGCTCGGCCAGTAGACGTTGGCGCAGGTCTTCCCGGCTCTTCAGGCCCGAGGTCTTTTCGGGCCAGGACGCCGCCGAACCGACGCCTTTCTCGGTGAACAGCACCGCCAGGGCGGCGTCCAGCGAAGGGGACGCGGCGACGGCGTTCATGGCGACGGCGCGCTCGGAGTCCTGCTTACCGCCGCCGGCCAGCACGTCGGCGATCGAGCGCCACAGCACCGGGTCGAGATCGGCCATCGCCTCGTCGGCGACCTCGTCGGCGGTGGTCGGTTCGGGAAAGCCGCAGACGCTCCACAGGTCGGCGATCACGCCTTCGAGGCCGCCGCGGCGGTCGAGATAGGCGGCTATCCCGGCCCGCTGGTGCTCGAAGGTGGCGAACATCGCCTCGAACGAGGCGAAGTCCAGCGCCACCGAGAAGCGGGCGTAGGCCTGGCTGAAGACGTCGTCGCTGTGGGTGACGTGGTCGGCCAGCTTGTGCAGGGCCGCCTGGGCCACGGCCGCCGAGGCGCCGTCGTCCATCACCTGGAAGCCGGGCGAGACCCCGGCCTCGATCGGAAAGCGCCGCAGCAGCTTTTCGCAGAAGGCGTGGATGGTCTGGATCTTCAGGCCGCCGGGCGTCTCGAGAGCCTTGGCGAACAGGCTGCGGGCGCGCGACAGGTCGGCCGACGACAGGGTCTCCGGCGGGATGTTCTCCAGCCCCGCGATCTCGGCGCGCAGGGCGTCGTCGCCGGTGACGCACCACTTGCCCAGGCGGTCGAACAGGCGGTGCTGCATCTCGGCCGCCGCGGCCTTGGTGTAGGTCACGCACAGGATCGCCGCCGGCTCGGCGCCGCCCAGCAGCAGGCGCGCGACCCGGTCGATCAGGGTCTTGGTCTTGCCGGACCCGGCGTTGGCCGTGACGAAGGCCGAGATGGCCGGATCGGCGGCGATGCGTTGGGGGTCGATCACAGGGAACCTCCCCCTCTGGGGGAGGCGGCCGAAGGCCGGTGGGGGGGCGTTTTCAGCCGCCGCGGCCTTGGCCCGTTTCGCAGTATTTCCCCCCACCGATCGCTAGGCGATCGCCTCCCCCAGAGGGGGAGGTTCCCTGGGGCTTCGAGCGCCCTCATTCTCCGTCCCCCTCGTCGCCGCTGGTGGACCATTCGAACACCCGGGCCAGATGCCCGTAGTCGCCGGCATGGTCGTGCACGAACTGCGGCGCCGTGCGCGACAGGTACGGCCGGGTCGGATCGTCGTACTTGCGGATCAGCTCCAGGAGGCCGTCGAAGGCCTTGCGGGCGGCGTCCTCGCTTTCGCCGCCCGCCTTGGCGCGGGTCTGCTCCTCGCCCGCCGGGCGGCGGCCCGTGACGCGGACATAGGTCAGGTCGCCGGGCGCGCGGGGACCAAGCTCGGCGAAGCCGCCGTTCTGCAGGATAGCCGCCGTCAGGGTCAGCTGCGGCGAGAAGCCGGTGTCGACCTGCTTCTGGCTGGGGGCGGCGCCGGTCTTGTAGTCGAGGATATGGGCGGAAAGGCCGTCGCGGGTCGGCTCCAGCCGGTCGGTCTTGGCCGTCAGGGTGAAGGGGCGGCCGTCGATGTTGAAGGTGATCTCTCCGGCGGCCTCGACGATGATCTTTTCCGCTCCGGCCCGGCGACGGGCCTCCAGCTCCATGACCCACAGGGCGGCCTCGCGGGCGAGCGCGCGTTCGCGGGCCAGGGCGGCCGAGGGCATGCCGGCGGCGACCAGCTCGGCGATGTACAGGCCCTCGAAAATCTCCGCGCCGTTGGCCGGCAGGTCCTTGGGATAGGTCTCGGCGAACACCTCGAAGGCCGCGTGGATGGCGGTGCCGCGCGCTCTCGCCTCCACCGGCTCGTCGGGCCGGTCGAGCGGATAGAGCTTGAGGATGTCGCGCGCCCAGACGGCGTAGGGGTCGCGGGTCAGGGCCTCGACGCGGGTGACGGCCATGCGGCGCGGACGGTCCTCGACCGGCGGGCAGGGGGCCGGGCGCTTCACCGGAGCGTAGGGGCCGGGGGCGTCGAGCGCCCGGGCCCAGTCCAGCACGTCGGCGCGCTCGGTCAGGGTGAGGCCGGCGCCGCGCGCCAGGGTCTTCATCCGCCACAGCCAGCGGCTCTCGACGGCCGGCGCGCCGCCCCGGCGCTGGCTGTGCACCAGGATGACGTCGGGGGCGCTGGCGGCCTGGGCGAAGTCGTGGGCGGTGAGGCCGATCTTGCGCTCGGGCGGCGGCAGGCCGAACTTGCCGCGCATCGGCCGCGACAGGAACGGGTCGATCGGGGCCGCCTGCGGCCAGACGCCTTCCTCCAGCCCGGCCAGGATCAGCCGGTCGGCGCGGACGAGGCGGGCCTCGATGGCGCCCAGCATGCGCAGCTGCGGATGGGTGGCGCCGCCGACGCGCAGGGTCTCCTCGTCGACCAGCCGTCCCAGCAGGTCGAGGAACCCCAGCGGATTGGTCGGCGGCAGGGCCCGGCCGTCCTCGATCAGCGCCGAGATCAGGGCCGCCAGGGCCTCGCCGCCGGAGCCGGCCCACAGCGTCGAAGGTTCGGCCAGGCTTTCCAGCGCCTTGGCCAGCGCCTCGGCGGCCAGGTGCGGCGGGGCGACGGGGCCGGCGGCGTAGGGTTCGGCGGCGATCTCGACGGCGGCGTGGATGCGGCGGGCCAGGTCCACGGCTTCGGGGAAGGCGGCGATGCGGCGCTCCAGGGCCGCGACGTCCACCGGGGCGGGGCCGCGCAGGCCCTTTTCCTCCAGCGTCCGGGCGGCGTCCTCGGCCTTCACAAGAGGGTGCTTGGCCACGGCCAGCAGGCCGACGGGATCCAGCGGCGCGAGCACCAGACCGGCCAGCTTGCGGGCCAGGACGGCGGGCGGCGAGGCGGCCAGGGGCGCGCCGGCCGAGCTGTCGGGCGCTACGCCCCAGCGGGCCAGGTAGAGCCCGGCGCGACGGGCCAGCTGCTGGTCGGGGGTGACCAGGGCGGCGGTCTTGCCCGGCGTCTCCAGAGCCTCGCGCAGCAGCAGGGCGCAGGCAAGGGCGGCTTCCTCCTCGCCCGAGGCGTTGACCAGCGACAGGCCCGACAGGCCCTCGGCGATCGGATCGACGCTGGCGGATTCCGCCCGCAGCTTGGCGATCTGGGCCAGCCAGTCGGCGGTGGCCTCGGCCGGGCGCAGGGCCTCGTTGACCAGGCGGCGGCGCCAGCGGCCCCGGCTGTCGGCCTCGGCGCGCCAACGGCGGACTTCGCCGCGATCCACCCCGGCCCGGTGCAGCAGGCGGCGCATGGCCCCCTGCGGGTGCTGCTCGCCGACCTGTTCCCAGGCGTCGGTCGCCAGGTCTTCGTCGAGGCCGGGCAGCACGACGCAGCCCCGCGGGGCGCGTGACACGGCGATCAGCAGGTCGGCGGTGGCGGGCGCGGTGCCGGTCGAACCGGCGGCGACCAGAACGCCGGGCGGCGGGTTTGCGGTCCACTGCTTGGCCAGCTCGCGCAGCAGGGCCACGCGGCGGGCGCTGACGTCCATCATCGCGAGATCGGCGAGACGCGCGCTCCAGCCCTCGACCATGGCCCGGATGAACCGCGCCGAGACCTGCCAGTGGGCGGCGAGATCCCCGTCGGCCAGGCCGTCGAGGCGCTCGATGACCGGGACCTCCTCGATCTGGCAGCTGTCGAGCAGGTCGGACACGGCTTTCGCCATCTCCAGGGTCTGGCCGGCGCTGGGCGGGCTGTCGAGCAGTGAGGCGTTGTCGTGCACCAGCCGCGCCAGCTCGAACCGGCGGCGGCGGCTGGAGACGGCCGGCGGCAGGTCGAGCGCCAGGTCGCCGGGCTCGAAGGGCGGCTCGCCCTCGTCGAGGTCGCCCAGGGGGCGGATCTGCGGCAGCAGCACGGCCCGCCCGCCGTTCACCGCCAGGAAGGCGTCGGCCAAGGCTCTTGCGCCCCGGCGCGTAGGCGTCAGCAGGGTGGCGTGCGACAGGGCGTCGGGCCCCAGATGCGCCAGGCGCTCGACCAGACCGGCGGCCACGTCGTCGACGAACGGCCGGTGGGCCGGGATCGAGAACCAGCCGGAACCGGCCGGGCCGCTCATCCCGTATGCGCTCCCGCCAGCCGGGCGTCGGCCTCGTCGCGGGCGCCGGGATCGCCGACGTGCATCCAGAAGCCGTCCATCACCACGCCGTGGACGCGGCCTTGGGGCGCCAGCTTCCGCCAGATCGTCGCCAGCGAGAACGCGCCGTCCGGCCCGCCCTCGACGATGCCCGGCTTGCAGATGTGCACGCCCATATAGGCGTAGGGCGCGCTGACGGCCTCGCCGCGGAAGGTCAGCACGCCGTCTTCGGCCATGAAGAAGTCGCCCGCCCCGTCGAAGCCCAGCGTGCGGTCCAGGCGCGCCAGCAGCAGGCAGACGTCCATACGCTCCGGATCCCAGGCCTTGGCCAGGCTGTCGATCGCGGGGGCGCCGTCCTGCGTCCAGACGGAGTCGATGTTGGCGACGAACACCGCGTCCTCGCCCAGCAGCGGCCGGGCCTTGCGCAGGCCGCCGCCGGTTTCCAGCAGTTCGCCGCGCTCGTCGGAAATGACGATGGCCGGCGCGCCGGTGCGGGCTTTCAGATGGTCTTCCAGCCGGTCGGCGAAGGCGTGGACGTTGACCACGGCGGTCTCGACCCCGGCGTCGGCCAGCCGGTCCAGCATGTGGTCGACCAGCGTGCGGCCGGCCACTTCCACGAGGGCCTTCGGCCGGTCGTCGGTCAGGGGGCGCATGCGGGTGCCCAGGCCCGCGGCGAGCACCATGGCTTTCTTCGGAGAGGTCACGAGCGGGCCTCCGCCGGCACGTGGGCGTCGAACCAGGCCTTCAGGTCCGCCAGCGCCGGATCGGCCAGGCAGCTGTCGAGATAGCGCCACAGGCGCGGCATGAAGCTTTCGTACTTCGGCTTGCCGTCGCGGGTGACGAGGCGCGCGAAGATCCCGAGGATGCGGGCGATGTTGAGCGCCCCCAGCGCATGGTAGTCGGCCAGGAACCGCGTCCGGTCGAGATCCGGGCGGGCGGCCAGATAGCGGTCGAGGCCGCGCTGTTCGATCTCCGGCGAGACGTCGCGGCGGGCGTCGTGCAGCAGCATCGAGAAGTCCCAGGCCGGGTGGGCGACCACGGCGTCCTGGAAGTCGATCAGGCCGACGCGGGCCGGGCCCTCGCGCCGCGGCAGCCACAGCAGGTTCTCGGCGTGATAGTCGCGGTGGCAGAACACCGAGGCGCCGGCCTCGGCCTTGGCGCGGATGGGCGTCCACAGCGCCTGCCACTGTTCGAGCGCGGCGGCGTCGAAGGTCACGGGCTTGAGCTTCGGCAGCCACTCGACGAACAGGTCCTGGGCCATCTGCAGGGCCAGGTCGTCATAGGTCAGCAGCGGCCAGGACGAGCCGTCGGCCTCCAGCACGGCCGGGGGCGCGGCGGCGTGCAGGGCGACCAGCGTATCGACGGCGGCGTCGTACATCGCCGCCTCGTCGCCGCCCTCGGCGATGACCTTGGCGTAGAGGTCGTCGCCCAGGTCTTCCAGTACGGCCAGGCCCAGGGCCGGTTCGGCGGCGAGAACCTCTGGAGCGGAAAGGCCTTGGGCGCGCAGCCAGCCGGCCACGGCCACGAAGGCGTCCACCCGGCCGGCGGCCAGGCGGTAGGCGGCGTTGAAGCCGAGGGCCCGGCGCTCGTCCGGCGTCGCTTCGGGCGGGCAGGGGGCGGTTTCCAGCGCCGGCGGCTGGTCCATGAAGATGAAGGTCTGCTCGCCGCGATAGAGGCGCTCGTACGAGCGGGTCGAGGCGTCGCCGCCCAGCGGCCGGCGGCGCACGTCGCCATAGCCGTGGCGGGCCAGGAACTCGGCCTTCAGGGTTTCGCGGTCAGAGCTCAAGCTTGCGTTCCTTGAAGGCGCCGTACGGGGTGATCCGGACCCGGCGCGCTTCGCCGGCCGTCCCATGGGGAGCAGAGTCCAGAACCGGCGAAATCTCTACATCGAGTCGGTCGAGGGGCAGACGCCCCTCCAGGCGCTGGGGCCACTCGATCAGGGCCGCGCCGTCCTCCAGTGCCTCGGCCAGGCCGATCTCGTAGGCCTCGTCCGGATCCTCCAGGCGATAGAGGTCGAAATGGGCCAGCGGAAAGCCTTCGGTCTCGTAGAACTGCACCAGGGTGAAGGTCGGGCTGGGCACCTCTTCGTCCGGCGAGGTCACGGCGCGGACCAGGGCGCGGGCCAGGGTCGACTTGCCCGCGCCGAGCGGACCGTAAAGGCACAGGGCCGCGCCGGGGAACAGCGCGGCGGCCAGCCGCGCGCCGAGGGCCTTGGTGGCGGCCTCGTCGGGCAGGTCGATTTCGAGGGAGGCGGCGGCGTCGGGCGCCTGTGACATGGACATCGCGCCAATCTAGAGTCCCCCACGCGGGCCTCAAGCGGCTTTCAGGAATTTTGCCGTCGCCGCGAGGCGCGGGGCGTCCTATCACGGCGGGAACAATCCCGAGAGGATCGGTAGAGATGAAGAACTGGAAGCTGTGGGCCGGCCTGGTGGTCGTCGTGGCGGTGGTCGGCGCCGGCCTCTGGGCGTGGTGGAACTTCGACCTGCGCTGGCGGCCCAAGACCATCGCCAAGAACCAGGCCGAGATCGCCAAGATCCTCGAAGGCTCGGGCTGGGTGTCGCCGGGCCTGAAGGGCGCCAAGCTCTATATGGTCAGCTTCCGCACCTGCCCCGACTGCGTGCGCTTCAAGAAGGAAGAGTACCCCAAGCTCCACAAGGCGGGGGTGGACACCCGCCTGATCGAGATCGCCCGCGCCGACCGCAACGGCGTGCCGAAGTCGACCCCGGCGGAGCGTGCGACGGTGGCCGAGCTGTGGATCAACCGCTCGTGGGAACTGTCGGAAAAGTGGGACGCCACGCCGGTCGAGGCCTGGAAGGCCCCCGGGATCAAGCCCGCCGACGGCGACATCGCCCGCACCGCCGTCATCGAGGCCGGTCGCAAGTCGGTCGAGGACCTGCGGCCGCTGCTCAAGGCCAACGGCGTGAACTTCGCCTATCCGCTGCTGGTCTGGTGGACGCCGGACGGCCAGATGAAGGCCTGCGCCTGCGAGAAGCGCGAGACCTATCGCTTCGTGCGGAAGGACCTGGGGATTTAGGAGGCAAATCCTCCTCTGGGGGAGGTGGCCCAGAGGGCCGGAGGGGGGAGTGGCTGCGATATTGGCCACTAGCGGAAGCTGAAAACGTCCCCCCTCAGTCGCTCCGCGACAGCTCCCCCAGAGGGGGAGCATCGCTAG
>JASGDR010000627.1:0-2635 GCA_047607095.1 Caulobacter sp. | reverse complement strand
CATCGAAACGCCCGCTTTCGACAAAATCGGGAGCCGCGCTCCAATCCGCGGCGCTCTCCATGCGCCAGGATCATGAGGTCGGCGAGCGCCTCACCGCCGCGCCGACAGACCCTCGCGGCCTCGCCTCTCCCCCCAAGACGGCCGCCCGGCCGCCGCCTCGCCCCCTCCCCCCGACCGGCGACGCGGCGGCCGCTGGGGGAAGCAGGACGGGAACATCGGCGCCCCTCGCGGCTTCCTGATTCAGGAGGCCGCCATGCCAGACGCCGATCCGACCAGAACCATTCCGCCCGTCCGCAAGCCGGACGTCCCGGACCCGCCCGTCGACGCCGCCGCCGATCCGACCGAGCCGCGCACAGTCCGCTACTGGACCGAGACCCTGGGCGTCAGCGAGGAGCAGCTGCACATGGCCGTCGAGCACGCCGGCGTGTCGGCCCGCGAGGTGCGCAGGTACCTGGGCGGCGAGAACTGAAGGGGATTTGGTAGGCCTGGAGGGACTCGAACCCCCAACCAGACCGTTATGAGCGGTCGGCTCTAACCATTGAGCTACAGGCCCCCACGGCCCGCGCGGAACCGAAGAGTCGGCGCGGACGAGGACCGGTCGATTAGCATGGGCTGCACGCGGCTTAAAGGTGCGGTTCAGGTTGAGTTTGCGAGACCGGAACCAACCGTGGGGCGGCGCACTGTGGCGTCCTGACCCACGCTTGGAGAACGAGCATGACCCGCACCCGCACGACCGCCCTGGCGCTGGCGTCCCTGGGAGCCGCCGCCCTGGCCCTGTCGGCCCTCCCCGCCGCCGCTCAGACCGCCAACGACGCGGTTTTCCGCGCCACCACCTTCAACCTGTCGGCCTCAGGCGAGACGGCGATCGCGCCGGACATGGCCACCATCACCCTCGGCGTGCAGACCGACGGCGCCAGCGCCCAGGCGGCCTTGTCGGCCAACGGCGCGGCGATGAACGAGGTGGTGGCGGCGCTGAAGAAGGCCGGGATCGCCGAGCGCGACATCCAGACCTCGAACCTCAACGTCAATCCGCAGTACGCCTACGAGCAGAACCAGCCGCCGCGCCTGACCGGCTATCAGGCCAGCAACCAGGTGACGATCCTGGCGCGCGACCTCTCCAAGCTGGGCCAGACGGTGGACGCCGCCGCCGCGGCCGGCGCCAACACCGTCGGCGGGATCAGCTTCGGCCTGCAGGACCCGCAGAAGGCCGAGGACGCCGCGCGCGTGAAGGCGGTCGAGGCCCTGAAGGCCAAGTCCGAGCTCTACGCCCGGGCCACCGGCTACAAGGTGGTGCGGCTGGTCAGCCTGAGCGAGGCCGGCGGCTACACCCCCGCCCCGCAGCCCGTGCCGATGTTCGCCATGGCCAAGCGCGAGATGACCGATACCACGGCGATCTCCGGCGGCGAACTGAAGGTGCGGATCGAGGTCAGCGCGACCTACGAGGCGCGGCCGTAAAACCTCGCGCGTGGTCCTCGTTCCGCGAGTCGTCAGAATGAGGACCATCGCCCGCTCGACAAGGACCTCGCCCCGGGCTCGTCGCGGGGCGAGGCCTAAGCGTCTTAGAACCCGGCGCGGACGAAGGCTCGCTCGACGCGGTCCTGGACCTCGATGCCCGGCAGGGCGCGCTCGCCTTCCATGACCGCGACATAGCGCAGGCCGGAGGGCTGGCGGCCCTTTCCGGCCGGAACCGGGCCCATGGCCCAGCCGACGGTGTTGGCGCCGGCGCTGTCGCAGCTGATGAACCTGGCCGGCCCCGAAAGATTGGCCTTCAACACGTCCTGCGCCGTCGTGACCTTGCCCTCGCAGGTCGGCAGGTTTCGGGCGCAGGTGATGTAGCCGCCGCCGGTCCAGACGGTCTTGCCTTTGGCGTCGGCGATCAGCACGCAGGTCGAGGCCGAGCCGATGGCCCGGCCGACATATTGCGTCAGGGCGTCCTCCTCGACGCTCTTGGGCAGCTTGGGGCCGCAGCCGGACAGCGCCAGGGCGCCGGCCAGGAGAACCAGGACGGCGCCGGATCGCATCAGGCGGCCTTCTTGATGACGTTGCCTTCGTCGAGCAGCACGACGGTCGGGGCGTAGTTGCGCGCCTCCTCGGCCGGCATCTGGCAGTAGGTGACGACGATGACGGTGTCGTTCTTCTGGACCAGGCGGGCGGCGGCGCCGTTGACGCCGATGACCTTCGAACCGCGCGGGGCCTCGATGGCGTAGGTGGTGAAGCGCGCGCCGGTGGTGATGTTGAGCACGTCGACCTGTTCGTTGGGCAGGATGCCCGAGGCGTCCAGCAGGTCGCGGTCGATGGCGATCGAACCTTCGTAGTCGAGATCGGCCTGGGTCACCGTAGCGCGGTGCAGCTTGGCCTTCATCATGGTCAGAAGCATGGCGACGCCCCTTCTTATCTCTTTGAGTCACTGGGATTTCGCGAGGTCGCCACACACATGACCCGCGTTCAGTCACGGCCATATAGACAGGAAGGGCCTCCCGTTCAATCGCAGCGCAGCACGGGAAAGGTTAACAGCGCCCCCGTCCTCGGCTAAGGTCGCGTAACGGCGTGATGCGAGAGGGGCGTTTCATGCACAGATGGATGGGGCTAGGCTTGGCGGCCGCGGCGCTCGCGGCGGCCGGCCTGGGGGTCGCGT
>JASGDR010000626.1:0-6094 GCA_047607095.1 Caulobacter sp. | reverse complement strand
GCCACCTCGCGCACGCCCGCCAGCTGGCTGGCGCCGCCGGTCAGGACGATGCCCGCGCCCGGCTCCACCGGCGCGCCCGAGGCCTTCAGGCGCTCGCGCAGCAGTTCCAGGGTCTCTTCGACGCGCGGCTGGATGATGCCCTTCAGCAGGCTGCGGGGGGCGATCACCGGACCCGCGCCCGGATCGTCGCCGCGCGGCGGGGCCTCGATCATCTCGCGGTCCTCATTGGCCGAGGCGATGGCGCTGCCGTGCAGGGTCTTGATGCGCTCGGCGCCGGCGACCGAGGTCTGCAGGCCCCGCGCGATGTCCTGGGTCACGTGCCCGCCGCCGACGGCAAGGCTGTCGACGTGGCACAGGGCGCCGTTGTTGAACACCGCAACCGAGGTCGAGCCGCCGCCCATGTCGATGCAGACGGCGCCCAGGTCCATCTCGTCCTCTTCCAGGGCCGCGAGGGCCGAAGCGAAGGGCGCGGCGACCACGCCCTCGAAGCTGAGGTGGGCCCGTTCGACGCAGTGGGCCAGGGTGTGGAAGATGTTCTCGTTGACCGAGACGACCAGCAGCTCCAGCCCCAGCGCGCGGCCGAACATGGCGCGCGGATCGCGGATGCCCTTCTGGCCGTCGACCGACCAGGCGATCGGCAGCAGGTGCACGGGCTTGCGGCCCGGCAGGCGAACCTGGGCCAGGGCCGAGGAGATCGCGCGCGACAGGTCGGCGTCGGCGATCGGGCGGGCGCCCAGCGAAACCTGGGTGTGGACGCGATGACTGGCCAACTGGCCGCCGGCGGTGCAGACGCTGACGCCCTGCACGTTGACGCCGGCCACGGTCTCGGCGCGCTCCACGGCCTGGGCGATGGCCTGGGCGGCCTCGTCCAGATTGACGATCGCCCCGCCGCGCACGCCGCGCGACTGCACGTAGCCGACCCCGGCGGTCGTCAGGGTGCGGTTGTCGCGATGGACGCCGTCCGCCTTCATGATGAAGCACGTGACCTTCGACGCGCCCAGATCGACAGCCGCGACCGCGGGCTGACGCACGAGCGTCGCCTTCAGGCCGTCACGGGCCTGTCTCCGGTCCTCAAGTCGCGACATGGTCAGGGTCACCTCAGTCCATCGTTTCTGTTCTTACGCCCCGTTCGCCACCGGCTGGCCGGGCAGCACGGAGTCACGGGGCCGGATCGCCACCATCTCGGGATCGCGCAGGTCGATGCGCGCGAAGCCGAGATCGAGGATGCGTTGCCGCTGGTCCAGTTGATCCAATTGAATCAACGCGGATTCTTCGTCAATGGCCGGCAGCTGGATCAGCGAACCGTCCTTCAGCCGCAGGTCCCAGCGGCGGTCGTCGACGCGCACCAGCGCCTCGAGCCGATCACGCAGGCGCGGCCGGGCGTTGACCGCCGGCAGGATGTTTCCCGCGGCCTGGTCGGCGCCCTGCCCCACCACCAGCGGCAGGTGCGGGAAGCGCGCGGCGTCGGCCTCGCGGATGATGCGGCCCTCGGCGTCGATCACCTTCAGGCGGCCGGCGTGCTGCCACACGGCCAGGGCCGGGCGCTCCTCGACGGCGATCATCACGGTGTCGGGCAGCAGGCGCACCACCTTGGCCGACTTCACCCAGCCCACGGCCTCGACGCGGGTCTTGAGGTCGGCCAGGTCCATGCCCAGCGTCGGCTGGTCCTGATAGAGGCCGGTGGCCTTGAGGATGTCGGCCTGGGCCGTGGCCGAGGCGCCGGTGACGTGGACGGCCTTCAGCTTGAAGCCGAGATTGGCGAACTCGCTGTCGACGCCGCCCACCATCGCCTCGCCCAGGCGCTGGGCGCGATGGCCGGTGGCCAGGGTGACGACGAGCGCCAGGGCCAAAGCGCCGCCGGCGATGCTCAGGGCCAGGCTGGGCGACACGCCGACGCCGCCGCGCGCGGCATGCAGCTTCCCCGCCGGCTGCTGTTGCTGCGCCGGGCGAGCCTTGTTCGGACTTGCGGGCGCTTCGGCCCGGGGGCGCGCTGGCTTGCGCGGTCCCCCCCGCACTGCCGCGGGCATAAGCGTCCTCCACCATCAGACACTAGAAAAAGGAACCTTCGGCGCCGCGCCGGACCCGACCGTCGTTCGACGACGGGGGCAGGTTCGGACGAAGCGCCTATGGAGGCGTAGAAAGGCCTGAAGGTCGTTAATGCCGGGATAACGAAGCCGCCGCCGTATTACGGTCCGGCAACCAAGACGTGCGCCATTTCGGCACGGTCGTTAACCCTGCCAAGGCCTTGCGCGCCTGGGGTTTGGCGCCGGTTTCCCTTGCCGCGGCGGGGCCGGCGGCGCTCATGATGCGGCGCCGCAAATCTGTGGATGAGCACATAAAGTATGAACGGCCGCGGCCTTCGCGACCTTTTGACTCACCCGACGGTCGCGGCGACGCGCCGCACGCGCGGGGAGTGTTCGCCCGCTCCCTCGCACACCAATGAAGTCATCGCCCGGACAAGCCGGGCGATGACTTCTGTTTATCGGGGCGAAGAGGCTAGTGCCCCGCCGGCGTCGGCGCCGCCGCGCTCAGGGCGCGGAAGTCGATGTCGCTGTCGGCGACCAGATAGATGAAGCTGGTCCAAGCGGCGACGTTCTGGGCCAGCTGGATCGGGTCCACCTTGTCCAGGGTGTCGTCGGCGGTGTGGTGGTAGTCGAAGTAGCGGCTGGCGTCCTGGTTCAGGGCGACCACGGGCACGCCCGCGACCTCGATGCCGGTGATGTCGGCCCCGCCATGGGCGGCCGGGGCCTTGTCGAAATAGATCTTCAGCGGGTTCAGCACCTGGATCGCCGCCTTCATGGCCGGATGGCCCTCGGCGCCCTTGGGCAGCTGCAGGCTGTAGATGCGGTCGGCGCCGGTGTCGCTCTCGCCCGCCAGGACCAGCTTTTCGAGATTGGCCTTGTTGGCGGCGAGGAAGGCTTCCGAGGAACCGCCGCTCTCTTCCGAGCCCCACATCACCACGCGGATGGTGCGCTTGGGATGCTTGGGCAGCTCGCCGATCAGCTTGGCGGCGGCCGTGGTGATGGCGATGCCCGCCGCGTCGTCGAAGGCCCCGGTGCCGACGTCCCAGCTGTCGAGGTGGCCGCCGATGACGATCACCTCGTCGGGCTTTTCCGAGCCCTTGATGTCGGCCGAGATGTTCCAGGCCACGTCGCCGGCGTCGACGCTGGAGGCCAGCTTCAGCTTGATGCGCAGCGGGCCCTTCTTGGCCAGGCGCTCCAGCTGCTCGGCCTCAGGCACGCCCAGGGCGGCGGCCGGGATGGTGGCGACGTCAGGGCCGTTGGTGGTGACGCCGGTGTGCGGCACGGTCGAGCTGGAGGTCGAGATCGAGCGGATCAGCAGGGCCACGGCCCCGCGCTTGGCCGCTTCGACCGGGCCGACCCGGCGCGAGATCCCCGCAATGCCGTAGCCGGCGCCGTCCTGGGCGCGGACCATCGGCTGGGTGATGACGACGATCTTGCCCTTGATGGCGCTTTCCGGCGCGGCGACCATCTCGGCGAAGGTGGAGAACAGCGCCACCTCGGCCTCGATCCCTTCGGCCGGGGTCGGGATGGTGCGGCCCAGGCCCACGATCGACAGCTTCATCGGATAGGGCGCGACCAGCTCGGCGCTCTCCTCGCCGCGCGTCCACGACGGCTTGCGGAACTCGTCGACCTTGATGTTGGTGAAGCCCAGGGCCTTGAACTTGGCCACGCTCCAGTCCTTGGCGCGCTCCATGCCCGGCGAGCCGACGAGGCGCGGGCCGATGCTGGTGGTCAGGTCCTCGGTGATGTCCCAGGCCAGCCGGTCGGTCAGAGCCTTGTCGCGCAGCGCCTCGGCGGTCTTGACGTCCTGAGCCAGGGCTTGGGGGGCGTGAGCGGCGCCCGCGAGCAGGGCGGAAGCGGCGACGGCGGTCAGCAGGCTGCGGAACATGAGCAGGATTCTCCCCTAAGAGGCAGCTGTCATAGCATTGCTCTCCCGGTGGAGAACCCCGCCCCGCGCCCACTTTTGTCAGCAGCCGTCAGCCGGGGCGAAAACCTCGTCCTTCGACAAGCTCAGGATGAGGTTTTTTTTCGGACGCCGGGTCTGAACTGGTCCTCATCCTGAGCCTATCGAAGAACGAGGACCACGCACCGCGCCCGACGTCGTCTAAGGCCGGGGCGCGGCGCCGAACAGCTTGTCGGCGAAGAGGTCCAGCGCCTTCTGCGACAGGTCGGTGTTGTTGAGGATCACCACCGTGTCGCCGGTGTCGAGCCGGTGGCCCAGCACCGAGCGGAAACCGGCCGTGCGCCCGGTCTCCCAGGCCGCGAGCTTCGCCTGGCCGTCGATGGTCAGGGTCCGCACGCGTCCGCCCAGCGCGTAATCCTGCTCGGGCACGCGGATCGTGGTCAGGGCCTTGCGCGAGGCCTCGCTGAGGAACGGCGTGTCGAAGACAAGATGGGCGGCGACCAGCAGGTCGTCGACGGTGCTGAAATAGCCGCCGCTGGCCGCCATCACCGACAGCCGGGGATTGGTCCGCGGCGCCAGAGGCGGACCGGCGTAGTACGACGTCGCCACGCCGGGGTCGGCGTCGATCATGCCCGCCCGGGTATGACGCATCTTCAGCGGATCGGTCGTCAGCTCGCGCACCACTTCCTGGAACGGCTTGCCGGTCGCCGCCTCGACGATGGCCGCGACGATGAACCAGTTGACCGGGTGGTAGTCGAACCTCGTCCCCGGCGGGAACAACGGGTCGCCCTGGCCGAAGCGCTGCACGGCCTGCGCCGCGGTCAGCTCGTGCTTGAGGATCTCCGGATCGGCCTTCAGGGCCGTGATGAAGGCGTTGGGTATGCCGCTGGTGTTCGACAGCAGGTGGGCCAGGGTCACCGTCCTGCCGGTGTCGGGACGCTGGTCGGGCAGCCAGGTCGCGATCGGGACGTCGAGGGAAAGCCTGCCCTGCTCCACCAGCCGCAGCACGGCGATGGTGGTCAGCCACTTCGAGATCGAGGCCACGCAATAGACGGTGTCGCGCGTCGCGGGCCGGCCGGCCCCGATGTCGGCCGAGCCGAAGGCGCGCGCGTAGGACGCCCTGCCCTTGCGCCCGATCATCACCACGCCCTGGAACTTCTGCTCGGCGACGAAGGCGTCGACCGCCGGATTGGCGCTTCCCAGCTCAGCCGGAGAGGCGAAGGAGAGCCCGGGCGCGGCGCACAGCGCGCCGGCGGCGGCGAACAGACCGCGACGATCGATCATGCAACAAACCCCACGAAACCGCCGCCCCCAGCGATCGCGCGACCCTGGCGCACGCCTCGGGCGAAGTCCCGTTAAGCTTTGGCAATGAGCGAACATTGGCATTCGATAAGAAGCGCTCTAGGTCTGGGTGGGACTGCAGGAGACCCCGATGCCAAAGCCGACGGCCGAGACGGCCGCCGCCGACATCCCCCTCGACGCCAAGCTGCGGCCGACCCAGGCCCGCGCGCAGGACACCTACGAGGTCGTCCTGGCCACGGCCGGCGAGCTGCTGGTCGAGTCCGGCTTCGAGCAGCTGACCACCAACGCCATCTGCAAGCGGGCGGGCCTGACCCCGCCGGCCCTCTATCGCTACTTCCCCAACAAGTACGCGATCCTGAAGGAGCTGGGCGACCGGCTGATGCGCCTGCAGGACGAGGCCGTGTTCGAGTGGATGGCGGCCGGAGGGCTTGAGGGCGACACCCCGTCGGAACGCGTCGCCAAGGTCGCCGCCCTGCTGACCGACGTCATCGACATGACCCGCCGCTTTCCCGGCGGCGCGGCCATCGGCCGGGCCCTGCGCGCCGTGCCGATGCTGCAGCAGCTGCGCTTCGCCTCGCGCGACATGGTCGCCGGCCAGTTCGCCGAGGTGCTGGCCGCCCGCTTCCCCGCCGTCCCGGCCGGTCGCATCGCCATCGCCACCCGCATGATGGTGGAGCTGACCTACTCGGCCACCGAAATGGCCGTCGAGGAGCCCGAACAGGACGCCGGCGCCCTCGCCTACGAGATCGGCCGACTGTTCGACCGCTATTTCGAGACGTTCGACCAGGACCTTTAGCGCCTGCGGCGCCCCCTCAGTCGCTCCGCGACACCTCCCCCAGAGAGGGAGGATCCTGGCGCTTCAGAT
>JASGDR010000625.1:0-4389 GCA_047607095.1 Caulobacter sp. | reverse complement strand
GATCGTGCTGGTCAAGCCGGTCTGAGATGATGCGCTCCCGGACCGGCCATGCCGGTCCGGGATACATGTGATGTTGGAGAAGAGTGCGATGCTGAGCCCCGGCGACAAGGCCCCCGACTTCGACCTGCCCACCGACACCGGCCGCGTCAGCCTGGCCGGCCTGAAGGGCAAGAACGTCGTGCTCTACTTCTATCCGAAGGACGACACGACCGGCTGCACCTCCGAAGCCCTGCAGTTCTCGGCCGAGGTCGAGGAGTTCGCCAAGGCCGGCGCGGTGATCGTCGGCGTCTCGAAGGACAGCGCCGCCAGCCACGGCAAGTTCCGCAAGAAGCACGACCTGACCGTCGAGCTGGCCGCCGACACCCTTGGCGAGACCGTCGAGGCCTACGGCTCGTGGGTGGAAAAGAACATGTACGGTCGCAAGTACATGGGCATCGACCGCTCGACCTTCCTGATCGACCGCGAAGGCGTCGTCCGCGAAGTCTGGCGCAAGGTGAAGGTGCCCAACCACGTCAAGGCGGTGCTGAAGGCGGCCCAGGCGCTGAAGGGCTAGCAATCCGCCGCCGCTGGATTACCATTCGGCCCTCGCTCGGAGTTCACCCTTGCGCACCAAGCTGTTGACCGTCGAGGTGCCCGCGCCGCTGGCCGATCATATCGACCAATTGGCCGTTCGCATGGAGCGATCGCAGGACTGGGTCGTGCGCCAAGCCCTCGCGGCCTGGGCCGACCGCGAAGAGCGCTTTCGCGCCATGACGCTCGAAGGCCTGGGCGAAGTCGATGCCGGCCGCCTGGTCGAACAGTCGGCCATGGACGAATGGGCCGAGACCCTCGATAGCGATACGCCCCGCCGTTGATGCGCCTGGCATGGACCGGCAAGGCGGCGTCCGACCTTGCGCGGCTTCATGCCTTCCTGGCGGAGGTCAACCCACGCGCGGCGGCGCGCATAGCCCGCGAACTTGTGACGACGCCCAAGCGCCTTCTCGAAACACCGCGGCTGGGGGAACGGCTGGAGGAATTTTCTCCCCGCGAAGTTCGCCGGCTGATCATCCGCGGCTACGAACTTCGCTACGAGCTGACCGAAACCGGGATCTTCGTGCTTCGTTTATGGCACACGCTGGAAGATCGTTAGCTGGCATCCACTGTGGCGCCGAGGCCGCAAGGTCTCGCATTTCCGCAACGACTCTCCTGACGCGTGTAGCCAAGCCGTTCATGTGGCGTTAATCGACGCTGACGCATGGTCGAAACTTGGCCTTCCGCGCCTTCGCAGGTGCGAAGAGTCTTGCGCCATCCCGCTTTCTCGTTGCATATCGCCAGGACCTTGAGAACTGGGGGGTTTCCTGGGCCATGGCGATCGCGCGCTTCCAACGCCTATTCAAGACCCTCGAAAGTCTGTTTCCTGAACGACATCTGTATGTTCGCTCGGGCGGCGAGATGCGCGGCTACGTGCTGTCGACGGGCAAACAGCTGGCCTGCGCCGCCGGCGTCGGCGCAGCGGCGCTGTGGATGGGCGTGTGCACCGCCGCGATGATGGTCAACGCCCTGGCCGTCAGCCAGACCGACCAGGTCGTCCTCAAGCAGAAAGCCTATTACGAGCGGCTCAACGCCGACCGCCAGGCCCGCCTCAACAGCGCCGTCGCTCAACTGTCGGCCACCAGCGGCTCGCTCGACGAACTGGCCGCCTCGGTCGAGAAGCGCCATGCGGCGCTGGCCCTGCTGGTCAGCGACTTCAAGGGCGCGCCCGGCGCCGCCCAGGCCCTGGCGGTCCACAAACCGACCCTCGCCGACGCCTCGCCGGTCGAGCGCATCCAGGCCACCCGCATGGACCAGGAGCGCCTGATCGACGCCGCCGAAGGCTTCGCCAAGAGCCGGGCCGAGCGCCTGCGCCTGGCCATGCGGATGGCCGGCCTCGACGCCGGCAGCTTCACCGGCCGCGGCTCGGGCCTCGGCGGCCCGCTGATCGAGGCCAAGGACCCCCGGGCGCTGGCCGCCGTGCTCGACGTCGACGAGGAGTTCGCCTCGCGCATCCATCGCGCCGCCAGCGACATGTCGGACATGCGCTCGCTCAGCAGCGCCGCCCAGCGCCTGCCCTTCTACCGCCCGACCTCGAACCCGGCCCTGTCGAGCAGCTACGGCGTCCGCTTCGACCCGTTCACGCACCGCCCGGCCTTCCATTCGGGCCTGGACTTCCCCGGCGCCTTCTACACCCCGATCATGGCCACCGCGCCGGGCGTGGTGTCGTTCACCGGCGTGCGTTCCGGTTACGGCAACACCGTCGAGATCGACCACGGCGGCGGCTTCAAGACCCGCTACGCCCACCTGCAGGGCATCGCCGTGCGCGTGGGCCAGCGCGTGACCATCGGCCAGCGCGTCGGCGCCATGGGCTCCACCGGCCGCTCGACCGGCCCGCATCTCCATTACGAGGTCTGGGTCAACGGCCGCGCCCAGAACCCCAATCGTTTCCTGAAGGCAGGCGAGTATGTTCAGCAAGCCGGCTAAGGGGTCCAAGACCCCGGTCCAGATCGAGCCCCTTCCGCTCACCCCGGCCGCGCCGGCCGCCGAGCCGGCCCGCAAGGCCCCGCCGCGCGTGGCCTCGCTGATCTCGGCCGACATCACCATCGAGGGCGGCGTCAGCGGCGACGGCGAACTGCAGATCGACGGCGTGGTGCGCGGCGACGTCCGCGTCGGCCGCCTGACCGTCGGCGAGACCGGCCATGTCGAGGGCGGCGTCTACGCCGAGGTCGTGGAAGTGCGCGGCCGGGTGGTCGGCGCCGTCACCGCCAAGCAGGTGCGCCTCTACGGCACGGCCTATGTCGACGGCGACATCACCCACGAACAGCTGGCCATGGAAACCGGCGCCTTCTTCCAGGGCCGCAGCCTGAAGTTCCAGCGCCAGGCCCCGCCGCAGTCCGCTCCGGTCGCGGCCGCTCCCGCGCCCGTCGCCGACCTGACCCTGACGGCGCGGCCGGTCGGCTGAAGCCGTGCGTGAGCCTCGCCCTTCGACAAGCTCAGGATGAGGCTCAAGGACAAGCCGAAGTCGATGAGAAACCTCACCCTGAGCCTGTCGAAGGGCGAGGTTTCCGCCCCAAACGAAAAACGCCCCGGATCGCTCCGGGGCGTTCGTCGTTTCAGGCCTCGCCCAAAGGCCTCAGCCCTCGGCGTCCCGGGTCGCGCCGACCCGCTGGGCCAGCGAGGCGCCCATGAAGGCGTCCAGGTCGCCGTCGAGCACCCCGGCCGTGTCGGAGGTCTCGACGTTGGTCCGCAGGTCCTTGACCATCTGGTACGGCTGCAGGACGTACGAGCGGATCTGGTGACCCCAGCCGATGTCGGTCTTCTGGTCGTGAAGCGCCTGCTGGGCGGCTTCGCGCTTCTGAAGTTCGGCCTCGTACATCCGGGCGCGCAGCATCTTCCAGGCCTCGTCGCGGTTCTGGTGCTGCGAACGGCCGGCCTGGCAGGCCACCACGATCCCGGTCGGAATGTGCGTCAGACGCACCGCCGAGTCGGTCTTGTTGATGTGCTGCCCGCCGGCGCCGGAGGCGCGGTAGGTGTCGGTGCGCACGTCGGACGGGTTGATCTCGATCTCGATGGTGTCGTCGATCACGGGATAGACCCAGGCCGAGGCGAACGAGGTGTGGCGACGGGCGCTCGAGTCATAGGGGCTGATGCGAACCAGGCGGTGCACCCCGGCCTCGGTCTTCAGCCAGCCGTAGGCGTTGGCGCCCTTGACCAGCAGCGTGGCCGACTTGATGCCGGCCTGGTCGCCGTCGGTTTCTTCGATCAGCTCGGTGGTCATGCCGTGGGCGTTGGCCCAGCGGGTGTACATCCGAAGCAGGATGCCCGCCCAGTCGCACGACTCGGTGCCGCCGGCCCCGGAGTTGATTTCGATATAGGCGTCGTTGCCGTCGGCCTCGCCCGACAGCAGGGCCTCGAGTTCGGCGCGGGCGGCGCGTTCCTTGATGGCCTTCAGCTGGGCGCGGGCGTCGTTCAGCGAGTCCTCGTCGGACTCCATGTCGGCCAGTTCGGCGTATTCGAGCGCGTCCTTGACGTCGCGTTCGATGCTTTGGACGGCCTCGACCTTGGCGGCCAGGTTGGCGCGCTCGCGCGACACGGCCTGGGCCTCGGACGGACGGTCCCACAGCGTCGGGTCTTCGACCCGCGCGTTCAGCTCATCGAGTTTTCTAAGGGCGACATCCCAGTCAAAGACGCCTCCTGAGCAGTCCAACGGACTGCTCGATGTCGGCCGCGGCGGCCTCGACATCCGGTCTCATCACGTAACTCCGTGACACAAAGTGAAGGGCGCGGGACATAGCCCGCGCCCGGAGTCGGCGCAACCGCGCCGGCTCCACCTAAAGCAAGAATGGGTCGGCGCAACCGCGCCGGCTCCACCTAAAG
>JASGDR010000624.1:0-4316 GCA_047607095.1 Caulobacter sp. | reverse complement strand
GCGGGCCGGCCTGGCCGCGCGCCGCCGCCAGGGCCGAGCGGGCCTGGGCCAGGGTGGCGTCGGCTTCGACCAGCGACGGATTGTCGGCCAGCGCCTGTCGGATCACCGCGTCGAGTTCGGACGAGCCCAGCGCGGTCCACCAGGGACCGACGCCCGTCTGGTCGAGCGTGACGGCGGCGGCCGGAGCCGCCTCGTCCTTGGCCAGATAGCCGGCGGTTTTCGGGGCCTCGGGCGCCTGGAAGTCCGGGCCGACCGTCGTGCAGGCGGCCAGGGCGGAAAGGCTGATCGCGCTCAGCAGGGGCGCCAGGCGGGTCTTAATGGTCGGCGACATGAACGGTCTCGCCCCCTTTGGCTTTCGGGGTTCGCATGAGCAGGATGAGCGGTGAGCAGGCCACGGTGATGACCAGCATCAGGCGGAAGTCGTCGAGATAGGCCAGCATCGAGGCCTGGCGGTTGATGACCCCGTTGAACGCCGCCATGGCGCTGTGGGTCAGGAACACGCCCTGGGCGTAGGCCTGGTAGAGGGGATTGTCGGGCCGGGCGTGCTCGACCAGCACGGCGTGGTGCTTCTCGATGCCGCTGACGAACAGCGCCTGCATGATCGAGATGCCGGCCGCCGAGCCGATGTTGCGCACCAGGGTGAAGAGGCCCGCGCCCTCGGCCCGCAGCTCGGGCTTCACCGTGGCGAAGGCGATGGTGCTGAGCGGCACGAAGATCAGGCCCGTCCCCGCCCCCGACAGGAAGCCGGAGATGATGATCAGATGGGTGTCCATGCCCAGGCTGAAATGGCTCATCTGCCACAGCGAAACGACGCTGATGGCCATGCCGATCGCGAGGATCAGCTTGATGTTCATCCGTCCGACCAGCTGGCCGACCACGAACATGGCGATGAACGACCCCAGGCCCCGAGGCATCGAGACCAGCCCCGTGAAGGCCACCGGATAGCCCAGCAGGGTCTGCATCATCGGCGGCAGCAGGGCGAGCGTGCTGTAGAGCAGAATCCCGATGAAGAAGCCGAAGAAGCAGCAGGTCAGGAAGTTGGCGTCGGCCAGCAGGGCCCGCGAGACGAACGGTTTCTCGGCCGTGGCCAGCTGCACGCCGAACACCCACAACGCGATCCCGCAGACGATCAGGTAGGTCCAGATCTCGGCCGAACCCAGCCAGTCCTGGCCCGGGCCGCGGTCGAGCATCAGCTGGAAGGCGCCGATGGCGATCGCCAGGCTGGCGAAGCCCAGCACGTCGAAGCGCTTCTTCTCGGCGCCCTTCTTCTCGGACAGAAAGAAGAACACGCCGCAGAAGGCCAGCACGCCGACCGGCAGGTTGATGAAGAACACCCAGCGCCAGTCGAGATTGTCGGTCAGCCAGCCGCCCAGCGCCGGACCCAGGATCGGTCCCAGCACCGCGCCGGCGCCCCACACGGCCATGGCCTGGCCGTGGCGCTCGGGCGGATTGATGTCGAGCAGCACGGCCTGGGACAGCGGGATCAGCGCCGCGCCGAACAGCCCCTGCAGCAGGCGGAACAGCACGATCTCGACCAGGCTGTTGGCGATCCCGCAAAGCATCGAAGCGATCGTGAAGCCGACGATGCAGACGTTCAGCACCATCTTGCGGCCCAGGCGCTCGGTCATGAAGCCGGTCAGCGGCGTCATGATCGTCGCGGCCACGATGTAGGAGGTCAGCACCCAGGTGATCTGGTCGGCCGAGGCCGAGACGCTGCCCTGGATGTGCGGCAGGGCCACGTTGGCGATCGTGGTGTCCAGCGAGATCATGATCGTCGCCAGCATCACCGAGACGGTGATGGGGCCGCGGTTGGCGACGTCGCGATCGTGGCCGGAAAGGGCCCGCGCGGCGTTCATCCCTCGCGGCCCGAACGCACGTCGACCGTGGCCTTGGCGCTGAGGCCCGCGCCCAGATTGCCCGGAACGGCCTCGTCGAGGATCAGACGCACGGGCACGCGCTGCACCACCTTCACCCAGTTGCCGCTGGCGTTCTCGGCCGGCAGCAGGGCGAAGCTGGAGCCGGTGCCGGGGCTGAAGCTGGCGACGTGGGCCTTCAGCGGGTGGTCGTAGGCGTCGACCCGGATGGTCGCCGGCTGGCCGACGCGCATGTGGGCCAGCTGGTCTTCCTTGAAGTTGGCCTCGACCCAGGGCTTGCCCGAGATCAGCCAGAACACCGGCTGCGAGGCCGTGACGCGGGCGCCTGCCTGCAGCTGCTCGACCTTGGCCACCACGCCGTCGGCGGGGGCGACGACGGCGGCGTAGGAGCGGTCCAGCTTGGCGCGCTCGAGGCGGGCCTGGGCTTCCAGCACCTTGGGCTGACGCTCGGTCGGGGCGTCGGGCGAGCCGCCCAGGTCGGCCAGGGCCGTGGCGATCTGCTGACGCACCACGGCGATCTGGCGCTGAGCCTGATCGGCGGCGTGGCGCGCCTCGTCGGCCTGGGCCTGGGTGGCGACGCCGGCGGCGGCCAGGTCGCGCTGGCGACCGGCCTCGCGCTTGGCGTAGGCGGCGGTCTCCTCGGCCGCGGACATGTCGGCCAGGCGCTGGGCATAGACGGCGCGGCGAGCCTGAACGTCGTAGCGGGCCTGCGCCAGGGCCGCCTCGGCCTCCGACACCGCCACCTGGTAGTCGGCCGGATCCAGGCGGAACAGCACCTGGCCCTTCTTCACGGCCTGGTTCTCGCCGACCTCGATACCGATCACCCGGCCGTCGATGCTGGCGCTGATGGCCGTGCGGCTGGACTGCACATAGGCGTTGTCGGTGGTCTCGGACTTGCCGCCGGTCAGCAGCACCACGCCCACGCCCGCCAGGACGATCAGCGGGACGCCGACCATCAACGGCCAGCGCAGCCGCTGGCCCAGGCTCCTGCCCTGGGGCCGGCCCTGCGTGGGGCCTTGCCGCTTGCGGGCCGCATCGACCTCGGCTTCGGCGATGGCGTCGTAACCTTCAGCGTCGCTCACGCGCTGCTCCACGTCTCTTCGAGTTGGCGGGAATCGCGAGGTCCGTTCGGGCGCGAACCTTCGCCGCGGCAAATAGGACTCCACCCCTTATGAGTGAAATGATATCTCTTCACGACAGCCATGAACGCCGTGAATTTCAGAACCGCCGACCTCAATCTCTTCCGGGTGTTCGTCACCCTGCTGGAGGAGAACAACGCCACCCGCGCCGGCGAGCGCCTCGGGCTTTCGCAGTCGGCTGTCAGCCACGCCCTGCGCCGCCTGCGCGAACTGGTCGGCGACGACCTGTTCGTGCGCGGCCAGACCGGCCTGCGCCCCACACCGCGCGCGCTCGAGATCGCCGACACGGCCCGCACGGCCCTGAAGCTGCTGGAGACCGCCGTCTCGGCGCCGCGGTTCGACCCGACCGTCGACCACCACGCCTTCACCGTCGCGGCCGGCACCTACATCACCTACGTGCTGGGCCCGCTGATCGCCGAGCGGGTGATGACGATCGCGCCCAACGTCCAGGTTCACTTCCGCAACCTCTACGCCGGCATGACCGAGGACCTCGACACCGGCCGGCTCGACATGGTCATCGGCTGCTTCGAGGCCGTGCCGGGACGCTTCACCCATACCCGGCTGTTCGACGAAGGCGGGGTCTGGGTCGCCCGCATCGGTCATCCCGCCGTCGCCCGAGGGCTGGATCACGCCGCCCTCGCCCGCCTGCCCCGCCTGGGCGTGACCGGCGGCGACGACGACCCCGATCGGACCTCGGCCGGGCACCTGGGACTTCGCCGGGTGACCTCCTGGGGCGAACGCTACGGCCTGGGCGAAAGCCGTGCCCCGTCGTTCTCGGTGCAGGACTCGTTCAGCGCCCTGAACATGGTCAGTCGCTCGGACATGATCTGCATCCTGCCCCGGCGCCTGGCCCAGACCGCCGCCGAGCGCGGCAAGGTGGTGATGATCGAGCCGCCGAACGCCCCGCCGCCGACCCCGTTCGGCGCGGTGACGCGAGCCAGCGACGGCCCGGACTCGCCCAACGGCTGGCTGCTGGAAGTATGCCGCGAGGCGGGCGCCCTGCTCTGACGGCTCAGCGCGTGGTCCTCGCCCTTCGACAGACTCAGGATGAGGACCATTGCAGGCTCGGTGGCGGAAAAACCTCATCCTGAGCTTGTCGAAGCATGCCCTTGGGCGGGCCGCGAGACGCGACCCGAGGGGACGAGGTTTTCACCCCTGCGCCCCACGCCAGGCCTCGCCTAGGTGTCGTTTCCAAGAAGGTTGTTCGCACGCTGCCAGGGCGTGAGGCCTTTGATGCCTGAGTGTGGGCGTTCGAGGTTGTAGCTGTCGGTCCAAGGCTTGATGGCCTTGGTCCGATCTTCGG
>JASGDR010000623.1:0-9611 GCA_047607095.1 Caulobacter sp. | reverse complement strand
TTTCAAGCCAACCACCGCTTTCCTGGGCCTTGTGCCCAGGATCCATCGTTCAGCCGCTCAGATCTTGCCCGACCGGCCCAGGTTTGAGCGGTCGCCGGCATGGACCCTCGCCACAGGGGCGAGGGAGGCGGGGTTGGGGGCGGAAAAAGCCTAAGTTTCGGGAGGAGGTGAGGCGGGGCTGAAGCCGCTGAAAGCGGCCCCTCCGGCCTTCAGGGGAGGATTTAAGTCGGCCTCCACCCGCTGCGGACATGGCTCCTCGCCGTCGATCCTGCCTAGGGCAGCAGCTTGATCAGGGCGGTCGAGATCGACACCAGCACCGCCATGCCGCCCAGCAGCGCCCAGCCCTGAAGGCGGATCTTCTCGCTGAGGTCGGCCCGGATGCGGGCTTCGGTGAGGGCGATCTCGCTCTTGAGCTCGGTCTTGGTCGCCAGAAGCTCCGAGCGGGTGGCGAGGTCGGAGATATCGGGAAGCATCGTCGTCTGCTGCACCAGTTCCACCACGGCTTCAGCTGCGCGCGCCTCCATCCCCGCTTCACGCAGGCGCTTTGAGGCGCTCAGAGTGTCGAAGGGGATGTTGCTCATGAACTCACGCTACGCGTTTGTTCTTGTTTTGTCTACACGTCAGGCGCGGCCCTGAATAAAGAAAAAAGCCCGGATCGCTCCGGGCCTTTTCCGTACTCGAGCAGCCTCCGGGCCTCAGTCGGCCAGGGCGGGCTCCTCGGCCTCTCCTTCGTCGGAAGCGGACTTGCCGGACTTGCCTTCCGAGGCGCTTTCGATCTCGAAGCCGATCTTGCCGCCTTCGAGCACCACCTTGACGTGGCCCCCGCGGACGAGGCGGCCGAACAGGATGTCGTCGGCCAGCGGCTTCTTGATGTGCTCCTGGATGACCCGGGCCAGCGGACGGGCGCCGTAGAGCTCGTCGAAGCCGTTCTTGGCCAGCCAGTCGGCGGCGTCGTCGGAGAGTTCGATCGTGATGTTGCGGTCGGCGAGCTGCGCCTCGAGCTGCATGACGAACTTCTGCACGACCTGGCGGATGATCTCCGGCGTCAGCGGCTTGAAGGCCACCGTCGCGTCCAGGCGGTTGCGGAACTCCGGCGTGAACAGGCGCTTGAGGGCGGCCTCTTCCTCGCCTTCGACCTTGGAACGGCCGAAACCGATCGACTGCCGCTGGGCGTCGGAGGCGCCCGCGTTGGTGGTCATGATCAGGACCACGTTGCGGAAGTCGACCTTCTTGCCGTTGGAGTCGGTCAAGGTGCCGTGGTCCATGACCTGCAGCAGGATGTTGTAGATGTCGCTGTGGGCCTTCTCGATCTCGTCGAGCAGGACGACCGCGTGCGGGTGCTGATCGACGGCGTCGGTCAGCTGGCCGCCCTGGTCGTAGCCGACATAGCCGGGAGGGGCGCCGATCAGGCGGCTCACGGTATGGCGCTCCATGTACTCCGACATGTCGAAGCGGATCATCTCGATGCCGAGCGTCGAGGCCAGCTGCTTGGCGGCCTCGGTCTTGCCGACGCCGGTCGGGCCGCTGAACAGGTAGCAGCCGATCGGCTTGTTCGGATCGCGCAGACCCGCCCGCGCCAGCTTCATCGCCGACGACAGCTGGATCAGGGCGTCGTCCTGGCCGAACACGGCGCGCTTCAGGTCGGTCTCGAGTTCCTTGAGGGCCTCGGTGTCCGACTTGCTGACCGACTTCGGCGGGATGCGGGCGATCTTGGCGACGACGGCCTCGATCTCCTTGACGCCGATGGTCTTTTTGCGGCGGCTCTCCGGCAGCAGCATCTGGCCGGCGCCCGCCTCGTCGATCACGTCGATCGCCTTGTCGGGCAGCTTGCGGTCGGTGATGTACTTGGCCGACAGCTCCACCGCGACCTTCAGGGCCTCGTTGGTGTACTTCAGCTTGTGGAAGTCCTCGTAGTAGGTCTTGAGACCCTTGAGGATCTTGATGGTGTCTTCCACCGTCGGTTCGTTGACGTCGATCTTCTGGAAGCGACGGACCAGCGCCCGATCCTTCTCGAAGTGCTGACGGAACTCCTTGTAGGTGGTCGAGCCCATGCAGCGCAGGGTGCCCGAGGCCAGGGCGGGCTTGAGCAGGTTCGAGGCGTCCATCGCCCCGCCGCTGGTCGCGCCGGCGCCGATCACGGTGTGGATCTCGTCGATGAACAGCACCGCGTTCGGGTGGTTCTCGAGCTCCTTGACCACCTGCTTGACGCGTTCCTCGAAGTCGCCGCGATAGCGGGTGCCGGCCAGCAGCGCGCCCATGTCGAGCGAGTAGATGGTGGCTTCCGCCAGGACTTCGGGGACCTGGTGGGTGATGATCTTGCGCGCCAGGCCTTCGGCGATGGCGGTCTTGCCGACGCCGGGGTCGCCGACGAGCAGCGGGTTGTTCTTGGTGCGGCGGCACAGGATCTGGATCGCGCGTTCCACTTCGTTCGCGCGTCCGATAAGCGGGTCGACCTTGCCCTGGCGGGCCTTTTCGTTGAGGTCGACGCAATAGGCCTCAAGGGCCTCGCCGCCGGTCTTGGTGTTGGGCTTTTCCTGGTCTTCCTCGACCGCGGCGGCGCCCTTGGCGGCCTTGGGTTCGGAAGCGCCGGCCTTCTTGGCGATGCCGTGGGCGATGAAGTTCACCGCGTCGTACCGCGTCATGTCCTGCTCCTGCAGGAAGTAGGCGGCGTGGCTCTCGCGCTCGGAGAAGATGGCGACCAGCACGTTGGCGCCGGTGACTTCCTCGCGGCCGGAGGACTGGACGTGGATGACGGCGCGCTGGATCACGCGCTGGAAGCCCGCCGTGGGCTTGGCGTCTTCCTCGTCGTCGACCACCAGCGAGGACAGTTCGACGTCGAGATAGTTGACCAGGCTCTTCTTCAGCGCCGTCAGGTCGACGTCGCAGGCGCGCATGACGCCGGCGGCGTCATCGTCGTCGGTGAGCGAGAGCAACAGGTGTTCGAGGGTCGCGTACTCGTGCTTGCGCTGGTTGGCGTAGGCGACGGCGCGGTGCAGGGACTCTTCGAGAGGACGCGAAAAAGAGGGCAAGGGGAGGCTCCTCAATCCTTTTCCATGGTGCACTGCAGCGGGTGCTGATGTCTGCGGGCTGAGTCGATCACTTGAGCGACCTTGGTCTCGGCGACTTCGTAGGTGAAAACGCCGCAAACCCCGACGCCGTTCTGGTGAACGTGCAACATGATCCGTGTCGCATCTTCGCGCGACTTGTTGAAGAATCGTTCGAGCACGTAAACGACGAACTCCATCGGGGTGTAGTCGTCGTTCAAGATCAGTACGCGATAAAGCGAGGGCTTCTGCGTCTTCGGCTTCACTTCTGTGACGACCGAAGAGCCCGCGCCGTTATTTTGTCCGCCTTGCTTTCGCTCGGCCATCGACCGCTTTCTCCCGGCGGGCAAATCACCCGCCTTCATGAATTAGATATGGAAAAGCGGCGGCTTTGGAAGAGGCCGCCGCTCGACTGCGCCGCTTTAGCACAGGGGCGCCGTCGAAATCGGCTTCACGTTTGGGAGAGCGGCGAAAGGGGCCGGTGCGTTCCCGCGGCGAGGCTGCGAAATGGTGTGCGGCGCGGTGTCGCGCAAGGGGGCAGGGGATGTCCGTAGGCGCATGATGCGCGTACGCGGCCGCACCGAGAGGAACCTCCCCCCGTGGGGGAGGAGATCGCGCAGCGATCGGAGGGGGGAGGACGGCGAACGCCTCGAAAGCTGAAAACGTCCCCCCACCGGCCTTCGGCCGCCTCCCCCAGAGGGGGAGGTTCGTTAGCCCGTCACCGTGTAGATCATGATCCCGGTGGCCACCGACAGGTTCAGGCTGTCGGCGCGGCCGCGCATCGGGATCTTGACGTTGACGTCGCAGGCGCCGGCCAGCTCGGGCGGCAGACCCTGCTGCTCGTTGCCCATCAGGATCAGCGAGGGCTTCACGTAGTCGGCGCTCTTGTGGTCGACCGTGGCGGTCAGCAGGGTGCCGACCACGCTGCCGGGCCATTCCTCGCGCCAGGCCAGGAACTCCTGCACGCTGGCCTTGGCGATCTTCACGGCGAAGACCGAGCCCATGGTCGCCCGCACGCCTTCCACCGAATAGGGATCGACGCAGTCGCCGACCAGGATCACCCCGCCGGCGCCGGCCGCGTCGGCCGTGCGGATGATGGTGCCCAGATTGCCTGGATCACGGACGGCCTGCAGGGCCACCCAGCAGTCGGCGCTTTGCGGCACGATAGCCGACAGCGGCGTGTAGACCTGGCGGAACACGCCGACCACGGCCTGGGGATTGTCGCGTCGCGAGACCTTTTCCAGGATCTCGCGGTTGACCTCGATGACCTCGCCGCCGGCGGCGGCGCAGGCCCTGGCGGCCTTCTGCAGCATCGGGTGGTCGGCCGCGTCGGGGCCGTACATCAGGATCTTCGGCGCGTGGCCGCAGTCGATCGCCTCGATGACGATCTTCAGGCCCTCGGCCAGGAACAGGCCGCTTTCCTCGCGCTCCTTGCGCATGTGCAGGGCGCGAACGGCCTTGACCGTGGCGTTGGTCAGGGAGGTGACGGTCTTGACGGTGCTCATGTCGATCAGGCCTCCGGCGACCAGCGGGCGAAGAAGGACAGGCCGATCTGGCGATCGCCCTTGTCTTCCACGAGGGACAGCTCGCCCCAGTCGATGACGCCGGCGCGGCCTTCCAGCGCCTGGGCCAGCAGGCCCGACATGGCCGCGCCCGAGACGCGGGCCGCATAGGCGTTCATCAGCAGGAAGTCGGCGTCTTCCGCCAGCAGCTGGGCGCAATCGGCGGTCAGGGCCGGCAGGTCTTCGAACAGGCGCCAGACCTCGCCGTCGGGACCGCGGCCGAACTTCGGCGGGTCCAGGATGATCCCGTCATAGACGTTGCCGCGGCGCACCTCGCGGGCGACGAAGCGGCGGGCGTCCTCGACGATCCAGCGGATCGGCTTTTCGGCGAGGCCCGCGAAGGCGGCGTTCTCGCGCGCGAAGCCGACCGACTTCTTGGAGGCGTCGACGTGGGTGACGTGGGCGCCGGCGGCGGCGCAGACCAGGCTGGCCACGCCCGTGTAGCCGAACAGGTTCAGGATCTTGGGCTGGCGGCCGCGGGCTTTCACGAAGGCGCGCACGCGCTCGTCCTGCCAGGCCCAGTTGGCGGCCTGTTCGGGGAAGAAGGCCAGGTGGCGGAACGGCGTGAACTGGCCGTGGAACTTGGCTTCGCCCCAGGCCAGGTCGAACTTCTCGATCGGCTTGCCGCGGAAGCGCCAGCGGCCGGCTTCGTCCTCGTCGGAGGGATCGAACACGGCGTCGGCCTCGTCCCAGGCCTGGGCGGGCAGGCGCGGCTCCCAGAAGCACTGCGGCTCGGGACGGACGACGGTGTAGCGGCCGTAGCGCTCCAGCTTCTTGCCGCGCCCGCTGTCGAGCAGGGCGTAGTCGGCCCAGCCGGCGGTGCGCATGACGAGGGGAGAGGCGGCGATGGTCGGATGCATGGCCACGCCATACGCGCTCAGCCCAAGCGTCGTCCAGCCCGGGGCGCGTGCGGGGTCTTGTCCCAGTGGTGCGGGCGCAACACGAACTGGGTCAGCGCATGGCAGCCGGCCCAGCCTTGGGCCAGCCAGATCAGCGGCATGCCCAGCAGGTCCAGCCCCTTCGCCGCGCCGCCGGCGCGCCGGCGACCGACCGCCGCGGCGAGCGCCGATGCGCTCCAGGCGTAGGCGAAGAGAACCACGCCCGCGCCGTCGATCGCAGCCTGGCCGTCGGGGATCAGGTCGACCAGAACCATCAGCACCACCCCGGCGAAGATCGGCGCGTGCAGATGCGTCGAGGCCAGCGACAGGAACAGCGTCAGGAAGAGAGCCAGGGCCACGCGCGGGCGGCGGGCGGCCGGGCCGCGCAGGTGGACCAGCAGGGTCTGGAGGTGGCCCTTGATCCATCGGGCCCGCTGCGGACGCCAGGCCTTCCAGCGGGTCGGGGCGGTTTCCAGCGTCGGCGGCGCGATGACGTCCAGCCCGTACCCGGCGGCGGCGAGGCGAAAGCCGACGTCGGCGTCTTCCGTCACGTTGAAGGCGTCCCAACCGCCGACGGCGCGCAAGGCCTCGGCGCGGAAGTGGTTGCTGGTGCCGCCGAGCGGAAAGGCCAGTCGCCAGCGGGCCAGGGCCGGCAGCAGGACCTCGAAATGGGCGGCGTACTCCTGCTGGAACTGGCGGGGCAGGAAGCCGGAGACGACCGGGATCTCGATGCGCAGCGGCGCCTGCAGGCAGGCCAGGTCGGCCGGACCGGTGGCGAAGCGGGCGGCGGCTTCGCGCAGCTGGCCGGGATCGGGCGCGTCCTCGGCGTCGTAGATCACCAGCAGCTCGCCGCGGGCGCGCTCCAGGGCGAGGTTGCAGGCGCGGGGCTTGGTCTTGGGCGCGCCGGGCGGGGCGACCAGCACCTGGACGAAGGCGGGCAGGTCCAGGTCGTGGAAGGCGGCGATGGTCTCTGAGTCGTCGGCCTCCAGCATGACCAGGGCCTGGAGGCGGTCGCGCGGATAGTCCAGCCGGTCGAGAGCGGCGGCCAGTTCGGCGGCGACCGAGGCTTCCTTGTAGAGCGGCGCGATCACCGTATAGGCGGGCAGGTCCACATCGGGCAGGGGCGGGACCGGGGTGCGCCGAACAGGCGTGCAGGCCGCGGCGAGCCGCAGAGACGAAAGCAGGGCGAAGAGGGCGAGGGACGTCCAGCCCAGCGCCGCGAACGTCGCCCTCGGCGCCAGGGCCAGGCCCCCGGCCAGGATGACGGCGAGCAGGGCCAGCGCGGCGCCCTGGCCGGGACCGAGGCGGCGGTGGGCGCCGTCGGCAAGCGGCAGGGGCGCGATCAGCGGCGGATCGGCCAGGACGTGATGGTCCTGATCCTCGACGTGCAGCCGCCGGTCTTCGCGCGCCATGTCGTCCCCCAAGCCAGGCTTGATCGCGGGGGCGACTCGATTAACTCAACTATAAAGTGTCAAATGGAAAAATACGCGTTTTGCGTAAAAGGCCCGCCGCGCTTGTCGGCCCTGGGTGATTCCCGTTTAGTGTCGGGCCGGGGAAGAGGGAGGAAGTACCGTATCGTGACCGTCGCGTTGAAGAAACCGCCCAGGTCCGCCCGCAAGCCGAAGGGCGACGGCCACATGCGCCGCGGCGAGATCCTGGCCGCCGCCGAGAAGATCTTCATCGCCGAGGGCTACGCCGGGGCGACGATCCGCAAGATCGCCGACGCCGTGGGCGTGTCCTCGACCGCGCTCTACATGCACTTCCGCGACAAGGACCAGATCCTGCTGGAGATCGGCCGCGAGGCCATCGAGAAGCTGCTCTCGATCAACGTCGCCCTGTCGCACGAGCCGATCGACGCGGTGGAGAAGGTGCGGCGCATGCTCGACGCCTACATGCGCTTCGCCCTCGACAATCCCAACACCTACCAGCTGGTGTTCTGCGGCTCGAGCGAGGCGATCTCGGTCGAGAAGCAGCAGGCCGTGTCCGACCTGGGCGACGCCTGTTTCGACGAGTTCAGCGGCCCGATCCGCGAGATCGCCGCCGCCGGCCGGCTGAAGACCGGCACGGCCGAGAGCGCCGCCCAGGTGTTGTGGGCTGCCTGCCACGGCATCGTCTCGCTGGTCATCACCAAGCCCAGCCGCAACTGGGCTTCGCACGAGGAACTGATGCAGGTCACGCTCGACGGCGTGCTGCACGGCCTGATCGCGGACTAGGGGCGGCGCCTTACGCCGCCAGCTGCTGGCGCAGGTCGTCGAGGGTGCCCTGGATGTGCTCGGCGACCAGGGCCTCGACCGTGGCGACGTCGCCGGCCTTCCAGGCGTCGAGGATCTGGCGGTGCTCGCGGCTGGCGCGCTCGTCGCGGCCGAAGGGCTCCAGGTGGATGCGCACGTAGCGCTCCGACAGGATCTGCAGGCGCTCGACCAACTGACCGGTGATATGGCCGCCCGGACGGACCAGCGACATGTGGAAGGCGTGGTTGAAGGCCACGTGGTCGCCGTCGGGCTTGCCCAGCTCGGTCTCCAGGGCGACGAGGGCGGCCTCGGCGCGGGCGCGGTCTTCCGGGCCGGCCTTGCGGGCGGCCTCGGCGGTGGCGCCGGGCTCCAGCTTCAGGCGCAGGGCGAAGACCTCGCTGGCCTCCTCGGTCGAGGCCGGCCGCACCACGTAGCCGCGGTTGGGATAGGAGTTGAGCAGGCCGTCCTGCTCCAGGCGGCTGAGCGCCTCGCGCAGCGGAATCTTGGAGACGCCCAGCTCGCCGGCGATGGTGTCCTGCCGCACCGCCGCGCCCGGCGGCATGGCGCCGGTGAGAATACGCCGACGTACGATCTCGTAGGTCTGGTCGGAAAGGGTGCGGACGACGATGCTCATGAGCTGCGGACTATAACCCCTGGTCGGCGCCCCCGCGCCGAGAGGGCCCCGTATAACAGATTATCGGCCGGCCCGGATTAAACCTCGGTCATTTCAAACGACCTGGAAACCGGCCCAGAACGGGTCGGCGCGATCGATCCAGATGGTGTTGAATCCGGTGGCGATCGCCGAGCCCTGAACCGACGGAATGATCGCCTGACGGTCGCCCAGGGTGGTCTCGGCTTCGACCCGGCCGATGAAGCGGCTCTTGATGTAGCTTTCGTGCACGAACGACTCGCCGACCTTCAGGCGGCCCTTGGCGTGCAGGTGGGCCAGACGGGCCGAGGTGCCGGTGCCGCAGGGGCTGCGGTCGATGGCGCGGTCGCCGTAGAACACCGCGTTGCGGCCGTCGGCGCCGTCGGTGGCGGGGGCGTCGGCCCACAGCACGTGGCTGACGCCGCGGATGGTGGGATCGAGCGGGTGCACCGGCTCGACCTTCTCGCGCACCAGGGCGCGGATGATCGGGCTGAGGCGCAGGATCTCGGCCGCGCCCAGGGCGTCGACGCCCTTGTAGGGCCCTTGCGGCTCGACGATGGCGTAGAAGTTGCCGCCGTAGGAGACGTCGATGGTCAGCGGGCCGAAGTCCGGGACTTCGATCTCGATTCCGGTCTCGGCCAGGTAGCTGGCGACGTTGCGGATCTTCACCGCCGTGACCTTCTGGCCCTCGGTCTCGTAGGCGATGTCGATCACGCCGGCCGGGACCTCAAGCCGCAGCTTGCCCGGTTCGCGCGGGGTGACCAGACCGTTCTCGAGGGCGAAGGTGACCATGCCGATCGTGCCGTGGCCGCACATGGGCAGGCAGCCGCTGGTCTCGATGAACAGGATGCCCGCGTCGCAGTCGGGCAGGGTGGGCGGATAGAGGAAGCCGCCCGACATCATGTCGTGGCCGCGCGGCTCGAACATCAGGCCGGTGCGGATCCAGTCGAAGCGGGCGAGGAAGTCCTGGCGTCGCTCGCTCATGCTGGCGCCGCGCAGCAGCGGAGCGCCCCCGGCGACCAGGCGCACGGGATTGCCGGCGGTGTGGCCGTCGATGCAGAAGAACGTGTGGCGCATGGACTTCTTTCTGGATTCTACCCCGTCTGAGGGGAGCGAAAACCTCGTCCTTCGACAAGCTCAGGATGAGGTTTTCTACTGCACGGCCTACGAACTGGTCCTCACCCCGAGCCTGTCAAAGCATGCTCTGAGGCGGGCCGCGCCTGCGGCGCGGCCCGATGGGGGCGAGG